>CAYPJC010000322.1:0-3038 GCA_964410855.1 uncultured Flavobacteriales bacterium
CAAGTTCCTCTACCAAGATCCCCAACCATCCAAAAAACAGTTTCTCTTAGTTCAAACTCATCTGCAAAAAACATCATAAATGTTGTTGCTGCACCAAAAATCGAACTAATTGCAATTCCTGAAAGGATCATCATTTCAGGTGTTGCTCTTCTGTATTTTGCTAAAGCCATAATAACAAATGCGGGGATCAAAGCGAAAACAAAGGCATTACCCACTATTAATAACCTTCCCCCTAAAATACCTAACCCCATAATGATCGCTAAAGCAGCACCAAATCCTGCTCCAGATGAAATACCTAAAGTGAAAGGACTTGCAAGGGGATTTCTTAGAATCGCTTGCATGACCGCTCCGGCGACCCCAAGTCCAATTCCAGCTAGCACAGCCATTATTATTCGTGGTAACCGCATGTTCCAAACTACAACTTCAGCTATATCAAAATTTTCAATGAAAAACGCATTAATGCCGTTTCTTATAATAAATCCTATGTTCAAAATAATTTCAGGTATATTCCTAAGTATAATCAAATAGACGTCAGAGACTCTAATTGGAAATGCTCCTAGAGTTGCAGCTACCCCTGAAACAGCAAAAATTGTAATAACAACTATTAGTATAAAAATTAACTTTTGAAGCCTTCTTTTTTTATAGGCTTCTTTTATTTCTGTTCTATTTTTTAAATTGTACTTTGACGGATTCAATTCATACACTCCTTTAATGTTTTATAATTACTTTAGTTTCTTTTTGCTATTTTTGTAGGAACAACATAAGGAATATTGTTATATTTAAAAATTTGTGATTCAACACCGTAAACCACTTTTACATTGTTTTTAGTTATGACTTTCTCCGGCTGTCCTTCTGAAAACACTTTTCCGTCTTTCATCATTATGATTCTATCGGCGTACTTTGAGCATAAATTAAGATCGTGAATAACAAAAATAGCAGATATTTTTCTGTCATTAACTATTTGTTTTACGATATCCATCACTTCAAGTTGGTGAAGAATATCTAAATCACTTGTAGGCTCATCTAGCAATAAAATACTCGGTTCTTGAACTAAAGCACGAGCAATGATTACGCGTTGGTATTCACCACCGCTTAATTGATTTACATCTCTCATTGCAAATTCTTGAATATTGAGAAGCTCTAAAACATCTAACACTTTTTCCACATCGGATTCACTGCTTTTCCAGCCCAGATAGGGGCTACGACCCATCATTACGGTATCAAAAACAGAAGCAGGGAATTTGTGTGCTCTTCCGATCTGGAATTTATGTGCTGTGTTTTGTGGGACGTATCCTACCTTTTTTGAAATGGAGTTTAATGTCATTTTAGACATATCTATATCATCTAGTATAATGTTCCCTTTTTGTGGATGAATTAATCTATCAATAGCCCTAATTAAAGTAGACTTTCCTGCTCCGTTAGGACCCACTATCCCAACTATTTCTTTTTTCTTTATGTTTGCACAAATATTTTTTAGCACTTTTTTGTTTCTATATCCGAATTCCACATTCTTTATTACTAATTTCATTTGGGCAACACTCTCCTTCATAAAACCTTTTCCTTATATGAATATGGCTTGAGGACTCTAAGTATAATGAATTATATGAATACTTTAAAGGACACTCAAGCCAATTATTCAGTTAATGAAACTCTTAAATTAAGGAGTCTTGTTATAAACAAATGCACCTTGTGTTGAGATATCTATGTCAACACTGTGAAATTGATCCATAATCTTTTGGTGAACAACCTCGGAATCAAAATCAAACTGCTCTGGATACCACTCTTCGATTAAAGCAACTAAAGCTACAATGAAGTGAGGGGATGCCGCAACTTCAACAGCTATTACGGTTATACCTCCATTTTTAACGGCATTGATTTGTGAAAGGCCTGTAGCGCCCGCGAATAAACCATGCATTCTTATAAACTCACTATTATCAGTTGCAACATAACCTGCATTGAATAATGTCCAAAGAACGGCTTTATCTGGATTTGAGGCAATTAAAAACTCAAGTGTAACATCACTAAAGCGAGGTATGTGAGAAGTAATTGGTATACCTCCTGCCATTTCAATTAAGTCAAATGATGAGCCAGTTCGACCAATAGCTAACCATCCTGTGATATCGGCAGGAGTTGCAGCTCCAAGTGGTCTTTCTAGCTTCCCAAAAAAGACAGATGGCCTATCAGCTAGTGGGATATTATCAACAAATTCTTTGATTGGGTCTAAATAAGAATTTACAAAATCAATATAATCTGTAGCTCGTTGTTCAGAATCCAGTAGAACTGAAAGCTTTTGTAAAGATTCAAAAACAGTAGCAATGTTTCCAAAATCTAAGCTGACTACGGTAACTCCTGTGCCATCTAAACTAGTTTGTAATGCAGTAGCACTAGGCCCGCCTCTAACGATGACAATTAGATTATTTAATGGCACTGATAGGCTAGTGATAATTTCAACACTAGGTGCTCTTCTGTTCCCAACAGATGGAAGATTTACAAAGTTTGGGAAAAAGGTTGTTTCTAGAGCTAATCTATCAGGTGTGGCAACAATTAAGTTCTCTTTTCCTAAAATACTAATAGCTCTTGCTGCCGAACTTGCAATAGGTATAATTCCATCTACTGCCTCAGTAAAAGTTATTTCTTTACCGTTAGCATCAACAATAGTTACAGGGTATCTTGCATCTTCTTGCGCAGGATCCCCTTGCTTAGGTTCTTCAATTACATCAGCTGCACATCCGACCATTAAGGACATAAGTCCTAATAAAACAATTGAAAATAATATTTTTTTCATTTTTTCTCCTCATTATATTTAAGTGTACATACACTCTTAATTCATAAATGCGAAATCGCCAAAACAAGTAACCAAATAAAGTTTATGATAGATTTTGTCTAGGACACACATCCTCTTATAAAATTATTTATAATTATTATAATCCTTGTAAATTGTATCATTTTTTATTCTAGTTGTCAAAGATAATCCCTTGCTGTTTTTCTTTTCAATTTTAAAGAGCTTAAATATTATAATTAATGCTTGGAAATGTTTT
>CAYPJC010000323.1:0-3016 GCA_964410855.1 uncultured Flavobacteriales bacterium
GGCAATTTACTTCACAGAAGAAAAAAAGTTAGTATCAAATTATGAAGATGGGCCAAGATTGAAATTTCGACCCATTATTTCAAAATTATTAATGGCTGAGTTTGGTGAAGGGCCATTTGGAGATGAAGAAATAGAGCGATCTCTTTTTTTTGCACTTGATTGGTATACGAAAGAATTAAAGCAATTATTAAGGTCAGAAACAGATTTAAGATTTTATCAGGGTTTGTTTTTACTTCATGAGGATTCTATCGAATTACGTAGGAAATACATACATAAGTCTCCTATTCCTCAGATGACATATCAAGATTTTACATTGTCAAGAAGGACATTAAAATTATGTCTAGAGTTTGCTTGTGAATTAGAACTGAACTTCATTAAGAGATTTTCTCGTGAGTATTTAAAAAGTAAAGAACAAGTCATTGAGGATGTTCTTTATTTGGGAGACTTCATTTTGGAACTATCAAATTCAATTGCAGAAAACAGGCTAATTGATGATTGTTTTGATTTAATGTATGATGAGGGAGGCCTTTTTTATTTTGTTCGTAAACATCATTACAATTTATTGGTGGAGGAATTTTTAAATGATATTCCTAAACATTTAGAAGCATCAATCTCAGATGAAAGTATGTTTACTGATTTTAACAAAGCAGTTGAGAATTGTTTTGAGTTTAAGATTAAAAACTTAATGGAAGTTATATTAGGTGTTCAGAAAAAATTAGAAGATAAAGGAGGTAAGATGCATTTTAATGAGTGGAGAATTTATCCTGAGAACCTTCATAATATGCATAAGGTCCCACTTGATAAAGCCGAAAGATTCTTAAATGGCTTGACACTTACTCGGGAAAATAAAATGTCGATGGAAGAATCGATTTATGCACCTCATAAGTTGAATAAATATTTGTACAGACCTTTCTTAATTTGGAATATTAACGGCATTGAATATACAGTTATAGGAGATCAAATTCTTACAGAAAGTTTGGAGACTTTATGCTCTAATGTTTTTGGGTGGGAGGATAAATGTCCTAAAGAATGGAAAGAAAGAAATGGTGAGCTTGTTTGTTTCGAAACTTTTATTCGTTCCAAAATACAGGTTAACGATAAAATTTTAGAGGATAAAATTGAATCTCTATTAATAGAAGCGGATATTGTTTATGATAGAAATGTTACAAAACTTAAAAAATCAGACGGGACGGTATTAGATATTGATACAAAAGAATGTGGTGAAATTGATTTCCTTTTTCTTTTTAAGAATAAAATTTTTATTGCAGATAGTAAGTATCAAATTGGCAGATATGATATGAATAATTTCAAAAATGATCATTCATATTTTGAAAAAGGAAAAAATGCATACAATCCTAAACTATTAAGGAAAATAAATTTTTTGAAAAATAAAATATCATTAATTGAAGAACATTTTCAAATATTAAAAAGCAACCCAAAACTTAAAATTGAATGTTTGGAGGTGGAGGGAATATTTATTGTAAATACACCGACATTTATAATGTTTAATAATGAGTTTCGAATTTATACATTGTTTGCATTTAGGGAATTTATTAATGAAAGATGGGAAGATAAAGAATACATTTTTAAAGTTAAATCAGATGAGGGTGAAAGACTTCTTAAAGTAGGTTATCCCTATTTTAAGAAGCCTGATTACATTCAATATCAAGAAGAAAATTAAGAGTTTTGATTATGAATTACTCTTGGCGTAAAAAGGCATTGATATTAATCGCTGTTTTCTTTATTTTTTTTCTTTTTATCCCTATACCCAAACCACTCTTCAATGATCCCTTTAGTACCATTTTAGAATCAAAAGAGGGTGAATTATTGTCAGCCAAAATTGCAAAGGACGGGCAATGGCGTTTTCCTGAAAGCACAAAATTGCCAATAAAGTTTGCCACTTGCATTCGTTTGTTTGAAGATGAGTATTTCTATCAGCATCCTGGAATAAATCCAGTTTCTATGTTTCGAGCAGCGAAGCAAAATTGGAAAGCAGATAAGATCGTAAGCGGTGGAAGCACCTTAACCATGCAAATAGTGCGCTTGGCAAGAAAAGGAAAGCCAAGAACAATATGGCAAAAAATAGTTGAAGTGTTTTGGTCTTTTCGATTGGAAATAAGGCACTCCAAAGAGGAGATTTTACAATTGTATTCCGCTCATGCTCCTTTTGGAGGAAATGTGGTAGGTCTAGAAGCTGCTTCATGGCGATATTACAAACGTCCTCCTCAGCAACTTTCTTGGGCAGAGGCTGCTACATTAGCTGTCTTGCCAAATGCTCCAGCTTTAATTTATCCGGGCAGAAATCAAGATGCACTACTTAAAAAACGAAATCGTTTGTTGAAAAAGTTAAAAGATAAAGGGGTCTTAGATGAGGTAACATCTGAGCTAGCCATGAGTGAAGGCTTGCCAGGAAAGCCACATCGATTACCACAAGAAGCCATTCATTTGTTGAACCGAAATCTATCTGAAGGAAAGGAAGGGAAACGATTGAAAACAACGATTGACAAAGCTTTACAACAAAAGGTGAATCAATTAGTACAGCAACAATACTTGCAATTTAAGCAGAATGAAATTCACAATTTAGCTGTTCTGCTAATCGATAATCAAAAGAATGAGGTCATTGCTTATGTTGGTAATAGCAATGGAAGGGGAGCAGAACATGGGCAGAGAGTTGATATAATTACAGCTAAAAGAAGTACAGGTAGTTTACTCAAACCCTTTTTATATGGTTTAGCTTGGCAAGGTGGCTTAATCTTACCACATTCTCTTTTGGCAGATATTCCTACACAGTTTGGAGGCTATGCTCCCAAAAATTTCAACAGACAATACGATGGAGCAGTTCCAGCTTCCAAGGCTTTAATCCGATCCCTCAATGTACCTGCTGTTCGTTTATTAAAGGAGTATGGATTAGAACGTTTTTATGATGAATTGAGTCAATTTCCAATGCCTTCTATTAATCGGGGTGCCAATCATTATGGTTTATCAATCATATTGGGAGGGGCAGAATCTTCCCTAT
>CAYPJC010000324.1:0-3003 GCA_964410855.1 uncultured Flavobacteriales bacterium
GTGGAATTTTTCCGATTTCATTTCCGTGATACTTATCTAAAACGGTTAGAAAATTACCACTTCCCTCGCTTAACCATTTGTTATTAACGAAATTGCTTTTTTGATATGACTTCATTCTCTTAGTATCTCTAATCAGTTAACTAGTTTATTTTATCTTCTTTTAAGCCGTAAACTCTCCAATATTAGGTTTATTAATATTTACAAACTCTCTGCAGTCTTTAAAGCTTTGAAAGCTTTGTTCGAGTGTCTTTCCAGGCCAAAAAACGGTTGCTTTTAATTCTTCTAAATCATATTCAATTCCATATAAGGTCACAAAAGACTTTTGAATATCTTTATTATATAATGGAGGAGCCAAAAATCGCTCCCTCAGCTGATCTCTCGTCATGGAATCTTGATTTACCAAGGCATCTAAAAAAACTTTCCTCTCCCTAGTCGCAGTGAGTTCTTCATATTCTAACCATTCTATACTTTGTTGATGGTTAGTAGCCACTTTTTCATGGTCTACATGAGGGCCTTTGTCAGGAGTTAAGTATACCGTGTTGTACCTACCGGATTTATCAAGAACTGTTACATTGTAAGACATATGAACTGGTAGCCTCAATAAAGTTGAAACAGCTTGCGTCACATCTGAACATGTTTCCAACACATATCTCATGATTAAGGGAATTCCAAAGCCTTCTCCAGATATTTTTCGACCTCCAAAAGTTAAAGATATTGCCAGGCCATCTGCATTCATACCATCCAATAAGCCCCAATTACAATCAGACATTCCTATGACAGGTTTTAGCCAATTGGTTTTAAACAAGCTTCCTTCAAACCATTTTGGATTGTAATCATAATTTCGAATTAAGGAATAAGGATGTTTATTCCAAGCGACCTGTGTGCAACCACTCATAAAAGGTGGTGGATTGTACAAACTCAAGTACCTAGCAGCTAAGTCGCTACCACCTGCTAATTCGCAAAGTGACTTATAAGTTGGAACCAGTTCTGGCATATGCTCTTCAAGCTTTTCTAAGCTTGTTAAGTAACCTGATCGAGCAGTATGACCTTCAGACAGGAACCATTTTTTATAAAAAGGCCAAGATTTGTTGAAGCGCTTTTTCCATTTCTCTCCCGGTTTATCTTCCTCTAAACACTTCAGTGATATAAGCATATTACATCATTTTAAAACCTCCGATTTGAGCCTCTTTGTTGGCTAAATGTTCGTTAGTTGGTTTAACTCCCACATATTCGTCTTTAAGCGCTTTAATCCAACTTTTGGCACGATCTTTCAATTGAAAATCATCAGTCATTAATCTACCACGAAGAACCAATATCCCAATATCGGCACCTTCGTAAATATAATCTCCTACTCTAGTAATTCTTAAAAAGAAAGCCTCATCATCGTTTTCAATAGCACGCCTGTGCGTGTCCATCCTGTCGTAAGTAGTTTTTCCTTTATCGTCTATTCTCCAGATACCAGATTTTGGCGCATGAGTTACTTTCTTTATGTCATCTTTTGTATACTTAATCACTAACTGACACCAATCATCTATGTTTTCTTCCTTTGCCCATCTCGCATTAATTGCATTAACACTTATTTCATAAGGTTGATCCATCCACTCCAAAAGGTGGAATATAAACAATGGTGCATCCGCTAGTGCAAAAACTGCATGATTGGTAATTGAGCTAGCTCCTGTAATTCTAGGATTTAACTCCCCTAAATAGATTTCTCCATTATCTTGATCAATTAAATAATCTAACTCAAAATAACCTTTATAGCCTTCTTTTCTTAACTGATTACCAAATAATTGGGTGTATTTCCTGGCTTTTCTCCTTATTGTAGGAGTAAATACATCAGCATATATTTCATTTCCACACCAACCACCTTTGTAAGGAGTAAGTTCTTCAAAACCTACCAATTCAGTCATTAATGGAGCAACGATAGTTCCGTGTCGAGTAACACAAGCTTCAATTGCTGCACCTCGACAATTAATGCGCTTCATTACTTTTACTTCATCCTCACCTTCAATATCTTTAGAGTGTTTGTTGTAACTTTTTTCATCATCAATAAAGTAAGTAGTATGCCCTGAATCACCAAAAGGTAATTGAATTACTAAGTCTGTACCTAATTTTTTCGCTTTTTCACCTAAGTCTTTGTAAGATTCAATTTTAGTTAATACATAAGGAACACATGGAACACCGGCTTTTTCAGCAATACGATTAGTATTCACTTTATTGTCCAATGCCTCCCGCATTTTTGCTGGTGGAAAACAAACCTCTAGATTATGCTTCTTAGCTAATGCCTCAGTCTTTTCATCAAACATCAAAAACAATGCTTTGCCTCCATCCCCCCTGCTCTTAATGTATTCAACAACTTCTTTGTGTTCAAGAAGGTAATTATTAATATCTTCAATGCTTTCAAATTCATCGTGTGGTAATTCTTCACTTGGAGAGAAAACATTTGGATGTAAACCATCAAAACATTCAATGTAACAGATAAATCTAAATTTCCTTACCCATTCATCAGCTCCTAACAAGTTGAAATTTGTAGCACTAATAAAATAAATAGGCACTTCATTTCGATAAAAAAATCTTCGAATCTCAGGCAAGCCTTTTAATACTTTCTTCTTGTTTTTTGCTTTTATCATCCTATTTGGTTTCATTTAGATTTTATAGCTAATTTATTTTTAGATTTAACTATAGACGAATTTATATCTTTTTTTTTGGCGCGCCCATCATTGCGGTAGCAGTTTTTTTTCGATTTAATGCAGAATCGACAAATACTCGAAGACCCAACTCGTCTCTGTATCCATGAATTTCAGTCACATCTAACTTAATAAAAAATTCTAATATATCTTTACTTAATACCTGTCCAGGAACTAGTATTGGAAATCCGGGAGGGTATGGTATTACAAAGGAGGCAGAAACTATTTCTCTTCCGTTATCCATTGCTTCTTTACATTCTGCTCTTCTAATATATTCACATTTATTTTCATCGTATGCTAAAAAATAAGCATCTCT
>CAYPJC010000325.1:0-3000 GCA_964410855.1 uncultured Flavobacteriales bacterium
AGTTTCTTCAACAAGCATGTAGTCAACTCTAATGATTCCTCTTAAGTCTAACTTTTTATAAACTTCTCTGGATGTTTGTTTTACTATCGCTGTAATTTCTTCAGGAATTCTTGCAGGGGTTATTTCTATAGAATTGCCTTTGTATTTGGCTTCAAAATCAAAAAACTCTCCCTTTGGAATGATTTGAGTGATGGGTAATGCAATTACATCACCTTCTTTTTTATATACTCCGCAGGTAATTTCTTTTCCAATGAGTGCACTTTCAATCATAATTTCATGATCGTATTCAAATGCTTTTGTAATTGCCAAAGATAATTGGTCTTGAGTTTTCACTTTCGTAATTCCGTAACTGCTTCCACAAGAGCATGGCTTCACAAAACAAGGCAGTCCAAGTTCCTTTTCTATATTATCTTCGTTTACCTTTTCCCCTTTTCTAAAGTAAAGGGACTTTGACGTTTTATATCCCAATTGACTCAATAAGGTGTTACAATACCATTTATTAAAAGTTAAAGTGGAACCAATATGGTTAGGTGAAGAATAAGGTAAGTTGAGTAAATCAAAGTAGGCTTGAAGTTTCCCATCTTCACCTGGGGTTCCATGAATCGCAATGAATACATAATCGAATCTCACTTTTTTTTCGTCAAATTGAAAGCTGAAATCATTTTTATCAATGGGATATTCTTGATTATTTAATTGTGCATTCCAATTTCCATACCTCATTGTCACGAGAATGGGCTCATATCTATTGCGATCTAAGTTATCATATACTGTTTTTGCGCTTAATAGAGAAATCTCTTCTTCAGCTGAGTCTCCACCTGCCGCAACTGCAATAACCATCTTCATTGTCTTCTTTTTTCAAAGTAACTGATTCTAAACGCCAGACTTATTGCTATTGAGGATTTTTAATTAACAGGATGGGACTAATATTCATATCTTTGAAAATTGAACTTCAGCAGTGAATATATGTCTAACTTTTTTCGATTTTTAGTTAGTAAAACATTTCTTATAAACCTTATCGTTGCCCTCTTCTTAATAGGAGCTGGAATCTATGGGACAATGCAATATTTGGGAGATTTTACACTTCATGGAAAGACGATTGTAGTTCCTAATTTAGTGAATATAAATGTGTATCAAGTAGATTCTATTTTAAATAAAAATGAAGGGTTTTCAACTTTTATATCAGATTCTTCCTTTGAGAAAGGAATAGAGCCTGGAATAATATTAGAACAAAATCCTGCAGAAAACACGACTGTTAAGCAAGGTAGAAAAATATACCTTACAGTGGCTTCGGTTGACCCGCCTAAAGTAACCATGCCTGACCTTGTTGACATGTCTTTGCGACAAGCTAGTTCTTTAATGGAAACTTTTGGTTTAACTATAGGAGAATTAAGTTATCAAGCTAACTTATGTGTCAATTGTATTTTAGCTCAAAAAATAAATGGAGAGGAAGTTGTTCCTGGGGACAAAGTACCAAAAGGAGAAATTATTGACTTTATAGTTGGGCAAGGGCTCGGCAATGAACTTACGGCTGTTCCTTATTTGATAGGAATGGAAATTTCCCTCGCAAAAGATCTGCTAACAAGTAAATCTTTGAACACCGGCAGCCTACTTTACGATCCAGAAACTGTTTTGACTGCAGAAGATTCAGCTAAGGCGAAGGTTTATAAACAATTTCCGTTCTATAGTAAAAATCCTAGCGCAAGAATGGGAAGTTCAGTTGATCTTTTTTTAACTGCAGATACTAATCAGATCATTCATAGCGTTAATCCTGATAGTTTAAGGTAATGCGAAAAATTTCATACTTATTCCTACTATTAGCCTTTTCTGCAAAGCTAAAGGCACAAGATTATCTTTCTGTGCCCTCTTTTAGTCCAGTTTTGTTTGATACAAATGCATTGGGAAATTTGAATGACAAATTATTAGTTACAGAAGATACTCTTGTTTATCAATATGACACTCTAAGCTTGCCTTTTATTGACGACTTCTCAGTCAATCATTTACCAGAAAGAGTTACAAGCATTTCCAATCCCCAAATTCAAGATACCCTAGTATTTCAAATACATATCAATGGTTTCCCTTACCTTGATTCTGAAGGGTTTGTTAAAGATACCACTGGGTATTTTACACTAGACGCTAACGATTCAATTGTAAATGCGGTTCCAAACCTTAAAACGACAATTGAATTATTTGATTTAAGTAACTATCCTCCCAGTAGTGAATTTATTGAGGTTTACCCGCCTTATAATATATATGATACAATTGGGGGATTAGTAGATACATTATTTATAGCTCCTGATTATGAATCAGACTCAGTAAGGTTTTACTTAATTCCGCCAAATTCAAATGACTTTTATACAGATCGTTCGGTTTATTTAAATACTACCTTTCCTATCAACCCTCCTTCAATTGGTGTAGTAACTTTTGATGGTCTGGATGAGTTTGGTATTCCATATGATATAGGTAATCCGCGCCAAGTAAAAGCAGATGAATTAAGCTCGGTGCCTATTGATTTAGGTAATTTAATGAATACCGATGTTTATTTTAGTTTTTTCTATCAAGCTAAAGGCTTGAGTATCGATAGGCCTGATAGAGGGGATTCATTGGCTCTGGATTTTTTTAATGCAGATTCTCAAAAATGGCAAAATATCTGGAGAGTGGACGGTTCTGATAGCACAGCATTAATTATTGATAATTTTAATTTTAAGATTATACAAGTAGATACCATCTTTCAAAAAAATGGATTTAGATTTAGGTTTAGAAATTACGCCAGCTCTGCGGGTGGTTTCGACCAATGGCATTTAGATTATTTGTATTTAAATAATGGTAGAAGTATAAACGACACCTCTTTTATTGACATCGCACACGTATATGATGCTCCATCTCTTTTAAGTGATTATACTGCCATGCCTTGGTTTCATTTTAGGACAAACCCTCAACAGTATATGGCAGATACTGTTAAAACACCTGTTGTAAATAGTACTGATTTGAGTCTTGCTGTTT
>CAYPJC010000326.1:0-2996 GCA_964410855.1 uncultured Flavobacteriales bacterium
GGCTAGAACTTGCAAAAATAATAGTTAAGAATAAACTTAGAAATAGGCTGTTGAATTTATTGCTCTTTTGAAATTTCAATATCTTTTTGAATTTGATTAAAAATAGTTTCAGCAATTTCACTCATGGCACTTTTAACTGAAACCGGATTGACAGTTGAAGTTATTCCAGACCAAATTAGTTTATCTTTTTTTAAAGAATACAGACTCGTTTCAACTACATAAGAGGTATTGTCTTTATAATATCCTGGATCATAATAACTGCCATAATAGCCGGAATGATAACCATAATAGCCGCCACCATAGCCACCACCATACGAACTGGTTCCAGGAACATATTCTTGACTTTTTTCTTTACTGACTAATCTAAAGACTAAGACACCGTCAAAATCCTTTTCTTCCATGATTTTCTTAGACTCTTCAACACTTTGACTAATCTTTTCATTTAAAATCATGTAAGACTGAACAATAGCAGGATTTATTTCTGCTATTTTATCTTCAGCCGCTCTTCTAGAAGATTCATTTGCTGCAAAAACAGCTACCATTACACTTTTTAATTCTTTAATATCTGCTTCTTTTAAATTGGGATCTTTCCAATGGCTAACAAGCTGAGTAGATTTACTGCTACCGCAAGAACTTAATACAATTAAGCAAATAAGAGCTTTAAATAATGATTTAGTCATTATTATTCTTATTTAGTATTAATTTCTAACTCCCCAACAAAAGGAATAGATGCACTTAGGGTATATCGAATTGCATTTGAGAAGTATCTTTCAATTTGAAAAAACTGAGCAGCTATTTTTGTTGTGTTTTCCTTTTTAATCTTATTGTAATATTCAAGAACTAATTTATCCAATTGGCCCTGCAATTTAACCGTTTTTAATACTAACTCATTCATCTTATCATCACTTAACGAATCATAGTTTTCAGCATAATCTATAATTATATCAATTCGGTCTTGTCCAAAAGCTTTTCGTTTCATTTCATACTCGTCATAAACAGGCCAAAATACTTTTGCTTGGTCGTCATCTAAAGCAAGAAAATCACCAACCATAATCTTTTTTTCCATACCAAATATAGATTGATACATTTCTACTTCATTCGTAGTACTTTGGGAAAAAACAGCAGTTGAAATAAATAGGGCAACTAGACAAGTAAATAGAGTTTTCATTTTTTTCATTTTTAAATTAAGGTTCAAAAGTAAATATTTAATTCTAGTAAATATTTATAAAAAAGAACTTATAATTTTAATAGTTTATATACCTTGCAATTTACTTACTCTAAAAAAAAATATGAAAAAAATATTTTTAACCCTTTTTGTTTCTATCGTTTTCTATTCTGCATCAGAAGCACAAGAAAAGCCAAATATATTAGTCATCTGGGGAGATGATATCGGGCAATCAAACATTAGTGCCTATACTATGGGTCTGGTTGGATATAAAACACCAAACATTGACAGAGTCGCTAAAGAAGGTATGATTTTTACTGATTATTATTCTGAGCAATCTTGTACGGCAGGTAGATCTTCTTTTATCTTAGGACAAAGTGTATTAAGAACTGGCTTGAGTAAAGTTGGTATGCCAGGTGCAGAAGGAGGCATTAGTGAAAAGGATCCTACAATTGCTGAAATGCTAAAACCATTAGGTTATAGAACTGGGCAATTTGGTAAGAATCATTTAGGAGATCTTGATGCCATGTTACCAACCAATCACGGTTTTGACGAGTTCTTTGGAAATTTATATCATTTAAATGCTGAAGAAGAACCAGAATTGGATGATTACCCAGATCCAGCAAAATATCCTGAATTTAGAAAAAAGTATGGTCCACGTGGTGTCATCCATTCTTATGCAGGTGGCAAAATTGAAGATACAGGTCCATTAACAAAAAAGCGTATGGAAACAGTTGATGATGAAACAGTTGCTGCGGCAAAAAAATTTATCAGAAACGCAGTAGAATCAGACGAACCATTTTTTGTTTGGTGGAATGGTACACGCATGCACTTTAGAACACATGTAAAAGACTCAAACCGTGGTATTTCAGGACAGAATGAATATGGTGATGGCATGGTTGAACATGACTTGCATGTTGGAGAGTTATTAGATCTATTAGATGAATTAGGAATTGCCGAGAATACTATTGTACAATATGGGACTGATAATGGCCCACACAAAAATACGTGGCCAGATGCAGGTGTTAATCCATTTAGAGGGGAGAAAAACACCAATTGGGAAGGCGGCTGGAGAACACCATCAATGGTTCGTTGGCCTGGAAAAATTGCAGCAGGATCTATTTCAAATGAAATTATGTCGGGAATGGATTGGTTTCCAACATACTTAGCTGCTGCTGGAAATCCAAACATCAAAGAAAATTTATTGAAAGGTGTTACAGAAAATGGACGTACATACAAAGTGCATTTAGATGGCTATAACATGTTACCTTATTTAACTGGAAAAGAGAAAGAAGGTGCACGTAAAGAATTGTTCTATTTTTCTGATGATGGGGACTTAATGGCTTTACGTTATAATGATTGGAAAGTGACTTTTATGCATCAACCTGCGCAAGGAACGTTAGATACATGGTCAAAACCAATGGTTACAACAAGAATACCATGGCTTTATAATTTAAGAAGAGATCCTTACGAATTTTCTACTACAACATCAAACACGTATTGGGATTGGTATCTTGACCACGTCTACTTATTGTTGCCAGCTACTGAATATGTAGGTAAATTTATTGCAACATTTGAAGCATATCCTCCAAGAATGAAAGCAGCTAGTTTTAATTTAGGAGATACAATGGAAGCTTTAGAGAAGGGGGCTGGGTCTAAATAATAATTGATAATGTATCATAAAAAAACCTGAAGAATACTCTTCAGGTTTTTTTAGTTCTATTAGTTAGTGGCGGGCTAAACTAACTTTTAAGCATAATTAATTAGCTTATTTTTGATACCGTGCAATAAAGTGTGTCTGAGTTAAAAACAATCATCTCAACAATTAAAT
>CAYPJC010000327.1:0-2991 GCA_964410855.1 uncultured Flavobacteriales bacterium
TGATAACGAAAATTTTAAAAAATTACTAGGAGATGGATCGCAATTTGGTTGTGATTTTCAATATGCTATTCAAGAAGTACCGAATGGATTAGCGCAAGCTTTTGTGATTGGAGAAGAGTTTATTGGCAAAGAAAAAGTTGCTCTTATTTTAGGAGATAATATTTTTTATGGATCAGGTATGGCAGATCTTTTAGAAGCTAACAATAATCCAGATGGAGGTATAGTTTATGCTTATCATGTATCAGACCCTGAACGATATGGTGTAGTTGAATTTGATGAAAATCAAATAGCCAAATCGATTGAAGAAAAACCAACAAATCCAAAATCTAATTTTGCAGTACCTGGTTTATATTTTTACGACAATGAAGTTATTCAAATTGCTAAAAATCTAAAACCAAGCCCAAGAGGCGAATATGAGATTACAGATATAAATATAGAGTATTTAAAAAATGGGAAACTACATGTAGCTATCTTAGATAGAGGCACTGCTTGGTTAGATACAGGAACATTCAAATCCTTGATGCAGGCCGGACAATTTGTTGAAGTCATAGAAGATAGACAGGGTCTTAAAATTGGTTGCTTAGAAGAAATTGCCTTTAGAAAAGGATATATTGATAAAAATCAACTTCATGATTTAGCTAAGCCTTTATTAAAAAGTGGTTACGGGGAGTATTTATTGAAACTTATCTAGTATGGGAAAAAAGAAGATTTTAGTAACGGGAGGTGCTGGATTTATTGGAAGTGCAATAGTAGTAGAACTTGCAAAGGACCCTGATAACTTGTTGGTTGTGGTTGACAATTTACTAACTGGAGATGCCAGAAGAATTCCTAAACAAGAGAATGTGAAATTCATTAAAGCAGATGTCAATGAATTTATGGACATTTCAAGTATATTTTATAGCTTTTCATTCGATTATGTTTTTCATTATGCGGCAGTTGTAGGTGTAAAGCGAACCTTGGAAAATCCGATTATGGTATTGGATGATTTAAAGGGAATGCGAAATGTGCTAGACCTTTGTCGTAAAACTGAAGTAAAGAGAATATTCTTCTCTTCATCTTCTGAAGTTTATGGTGAGCCGGTTGAGTTGCCACAAAATGAGCATACGACACCTTTGAATTCGCGACTACCCTATGCCATTGTTAAGAATGTTGGAGAAGCATTTCTAAAATCGTATAAACAAGAATATAATTTAGATTATACCATCTTTCGCTTTTTCAATACCTACGGACCATTGCAAAGCAAAGACTTTGTAATTAGCAAATTTATAAAGGCGGCGCTTAAAGGAGAAGATATAACCATTTTTGGTGATGGTTCACAAACTAGAACGTTTTGTTATGTTGATGATAACATTCATGCTTGTGTAAATGCATTGATTAATAACCAGGTTGTGAATGATGTCGTAAATATAGGTTCCGATGTAGTTTACACCGTTTTGGAATTGGCTCAGAAAATTATAAAAATCTCAGGTTCCAAGTCAAAGATTATTCATTTGCCTCCGCTTGAAGAAGGCGACATGACTAGGAGACAACCGGATACTCATAGAATGGCTAAATTGCTTGGTCGTGAGCCTATCACTCTAGACGATGGGCTCAAAAAAGTAATTAATGATCCTTCATTTTTCATTTGATTCATGGGTCAATCTTGGATAGATTATAGAGACCTTATAATAGAAGAAATTAATAAGCGAAAGCATAAAGGTTCTCCAAAAGAGCTTTATGATTCTATAAATTACATCTTAAGCCTTGGAGGAAAACGAATTCGACCTGTTTTGTGCTTGATGGCAGCTAAACTTTTTGGTTCAGACCCAAAAAGTGTGCTTTCAATGGCTTTAGGGATAGAAGTCTTTCACAATTTCACTTTGGTTCATGATGATATCATGGATGAAGCTCCTTTGAGAAGAGGTAATCCAACTGTTCATGAAAAGTGGAATCGTGATATTGCAATTCTTTCAGGAGATGTTATGTTGGTTAAAGCTTATGAGCTTATTTGTGAATCAAAGACTGATTATCTTTCGGAACTATTGACTCTTTTCAATAAAACGGCCATTGAAGTTTGCGAAGGCCAACAATTTGACATGAATTTTGAATTGGAACCTGAAGTTACTATTCCTGATTACATCGAAATGATTCGATTAAAGACGGCAGTATTATTAGCTTGTAGTTTAAAGATGGGAGCAATTACTGCTGGGGCAAATAAAGAAGATGCCAACCTGATTTATGAATTTGGCCAAAATATTGGGATTGCTTTCCAAATTCAAGATGATTATTTAGATGCATATGGCGATTCAGAGCTATTTGGCAAAAGAGTAGGAGGAGATATTATTTCTAACAAGAAAACGTATTTGCTTCTTTCAGCCTTGAACCAAGCATCCCTAGAACAAAAGGAAAGACTCAATTACTTATTAGTTTCTGAAAAGAATGAAAAGATTAAAGTAGAAGGTGTTTTAGATTTGTTTAATCGATTAAATGTGCCCGAAACTGCAAAGAAGGAGATGGAAAAGCACTACGAATTAGGAATGAGGGCCTTGGCTGATATCCAGCAAGCTGTGGGGAACAAAAAAGAGCTACAGGATTTAGCACAAATGTTGATGTTGCGTAAGCAATAATTTATTTGTGTACTACAAATAATGTAAGCTTTAACTCTTGCTAGACTTGCTAATGCTTTATCAAGGTTCAAAAGAAGAAAAATTTTAGCCCATTCTTAACCTAATTGAAGCATAATTAGAAGTTCATTAACTTAGAGCTTATAATTTAGTTATCCATTTAATAACTTAACAAATAAGCCAATAATTTTATCATCGGTGTCCTAAAAAATTAAAATGAAATCAATAATACTCCCCTTTATTCTTAGTTCATTTTTCTTTTCCTTTATTATAGCCTGTAATGATGATGATGAAGAAGGTGGAGGATTACCGCCTGCCAGCGACACTTTATTAGTAAACGACACCTTTTTAACGTATTGGTATTTTCCGGTGGGCAGTTGGTGGGTGT
>CAYPJC010000328.1:0-2963 GCA_964410855.1 uncultured Flavobacteriales bacterium
ATAGGTCAACACTTTTTGTCATATTATCTGTTTCATCTAGGGAGACGATTATTTTCTCAATTTGGGCAGTTTCAGGCTTTTCTTTGGTTTCATTCTTTTCATCATCATCATTACGATTGTTGAGCATTTTTTCTGTTACTCTTCCACGGTCTTTGAATCTTCTTAAAACAGTATTTATGGGTGCAAATATTTCATCATTATAGTTATTCATGCCAATGCTTTGGAGTGATTCACCAATTACTTTCCCTGAAGCAATGATGCCTATAATGGTAAGTTGCAATTGATTAGTTTTTAGAGTTTTCCCTAGCGGGTTTTTTCCTGCAAATAATTTAATCGCAAGGTTAGATCCAATTAAACAAACTGCTGCAGATTTTTTCTGATGCAGGTCTGAGAAAAAAGATCCCTTATCAAGTTGAAGGTCATAGATAGAGAAGTAATCTGAACTTACCCCAACAAGCTTGCAATTTTTCTTTTTACCATTTGCTATTGCTGAGGCTTCATAGCTTAGGAAAGGTGTGATTTTATCTATTGAAGGTAATATTTTTCTAATTGCTTCAACATCATAAATTTTAAGCTTTGGGCTAAATTTTTTCGAAACCTCGTCTTCATCTTCAACATTGCCAATTTGCTTAGATCTAATGATTATATTCTTAGCACCTACTTGTTCAATTTGCTCAATTATTTGCTGCTGCGCTCCATTGCCAATTGCAAGCATAGCAATTACAGCTGCAACACCAAAAATAACCCCAAGAGCTGTTAATCCAGATCGAAATTTATTTTCAACCAAAGCATCTAGGGCAATTTTTATATTTACTTTATTAATCAATTCTTATCTCGAGGCTATAGATTCAACATTCTCTGGTTTCACCAAAAGAATTTCTTCTCCTTCAACTAAACCCTCTTTAATAATCACAAAATTTGCATTTGTCTTCCCTAATTTAACTTGCTGTTTTTTTAGACCTAAAGATGATTCTATAATCACATAGCTTACAGAATCATTTACAAATACTCCTTCTTGAGGAATAAATAAGACATCCTCTAATTCTTCAATTAAAATGCTGTTATTAGTAGTCATAGAAGGCCTTAATAAAGTGTCTTGTTCATTAATTTCAATGGTAACTTCAAATACTTTTGAGTCACTATTTGGTAGTTGTTCTCCAACATTCGCTACATGAACCACTTCGCCAGTGAAATTTTTATCTGGAAATGCATCAACAGTAAGGTTAACAAATAGGCCTTTTTGAAGCTTGCTAATATCAATTTCATTTACATAAGTTTTTGTTACCATTTTGGATAAATCAGGTAATGTTGCAACGGTAGGATCCCAAACACTAATCTGGCTTCCAGATGTAATTTTGGAGCCATTCCAAGTCCTCTTGTATACTACCATTCCATCTTTCGTAGCAAGAATTCTTAGTTCAGCTAACAGTTTTTGCAATCTCGTTAATTTTGATTGTTCTTGTTGAAGAGATAATTCAATTTGCCTTAGCTTAGCAGTATTTTGCTCTCGTTTTAAAAGAATGTTATTCGCTTTTTGGTTGGAGTTTCTTTTAGTTTTCTCTAATTCAATTTCTGCTTGTCTTTTTACAGCTGGGGGTTCATAAGTACTTTGATCGAAGATTAGTTGTTTCTCCTCTATAGTATAAGATAAGTTAAGGAGCTCATTTTTCAGTTTCATCATTTCAATTACAGTGTCTAATCTTGCTTGCTCGTATTCCGATGAAATTTTTTCAACTTCAGTAGAAGCAGTTATTATCTTTGTCCCAACTTCTGATTTGTCTAATTGAGCTACATAATTCCCTTCTTTTACATAAGTGCCTTCTGTAACCAAATCAGTTATTTTAATTTGCCAGATACCATGAGAACGAAGACCAGTAGGGCCTTTTATATCTTCGCTTTCCTTGGCTTTTAGTTCTCCCGAAGTGTTTACTTCAATTCTAAAGCTTGATTTTGTTACGGTTGCTAATAAATTATCTTCTTTGTTTTTTGGCCATAGAAAAAAAGTTATTATTAGTAAAAGAATGATACTGGCTAAAAGCCATTTTGTCTTTTTTGATTTCATGCTAATTGTTAATCTAGTAAATATAGGGATTAAAGAAAATGCGATTCCTTAAAAAAGACTAACGAAAAGTTTAATGGAGTTATTCTGATTTAATCCAAATGTAACATTTAGAGATAAGACAAACTGTGATGCCAAAAGGTGCCAGGGGAATAATAAACTAAAATAAAAAAGTCGCTACTAGAATTTACTGTATCGCTTAATTGGCAAGCATCGTTATGATCACTACAACTTCTTATGGTTTGTTTTAGGAAAAAAACAAAATTGATCTAAATCATAAATAATTTTATAAAAAGTAAACTAATTGAAAGAAGCGTTAACTTTGATAGAATCAAGAAAAAGAACAATGAAAGGGATTAATTATTTAACCAACGACAATAATCAGAAAGTAGCAGTGCAAATTGATTTAAAGAAGTATGGAGAGCTGTGGGAAGACTTCTATGACATTCTTATAGCCGAGAGCAGAAAATCAGAACCTTCGGTATCCTTAGATGAAGTTTTAAAGGAATTGAAAAAAGAAGGAAAGTTAGATGACTAAGTTTAAGGTTGAGTTACGAAAGTCGGCCCAAAAAGAATTAAAGAAAATCCCTAGCAAGGAGTTGTTAAAGATTATACCTTCCTTAAAATCTTTAGAAGAAAATCCTCGTCCAAATGGAAGTAAAAAATTGAGAGGATCAGCCCATTTAGGTTTATGGAGAGTTCGTGTAGGGAGCTATCGTATTGTTTAACAAATAAAAGAAAAAATTCAGATTGTAGATGTTAGAAAAATAGGACATCGCAAAGACGTCTACAATAGATAATCTACTGCACTAACCGCCCACTACCGGAAATTAAGGGATTCCTCTCTCCCTTCTATTCTATTTCTTTGTTTTTTACTTAAGTTGAAAAAACAAAATTGACCTAA
>CAYPJC010000329.1:0-2945 GCA_964410855.1 uncultured Flavobacteriales bacterium
CCTTTTTTAAAATTAAAGTTTTTTAAGTCAGATTCATGTAAATATATAATTCCAGTTTTAAATTGAGGGTAATATTTAAACCTTTCATTTAAGGCAAAGCCAACCAACTTAAGCCGGTCTACCGAAAAATTATCATATATCCTCTGGTGAATATCGGCAGGATTCACCCCTTGATTCAATAAAAATGCAGCAGCTTCGTGGGTTTTTGAACTTGTTGATGAAAATCGAAATGATCCAGTGTCTGTCAGAATTCCTGTGTAAATACATTCTCCCATTTCTTTATCAATGAGATATTTGTTTCCCATTTCAATGATAAACTCAAACACCATTTGGGCGGTTGAACTCGCTGTTGGGTCAGAAATTTGTATGTCAGCAAAATTAACTGGCTCTTGATGATGATCTATATTTAAAATGAATGCCTTTTTATTTACCTCTACTTGATCTTTAATAGGCCCAAGACGATCTAAGCTATTAAAATCTAATGCAACTATAACATCTGCATTTGCGATGAACTCCTCTACTAGCTTTGGCTCAGTAATTCCATCTATGATGCTATCGAATCCATTTAAGAAATTAAGAGAAGAAGGAGCTGGGTCTGGCGTTATTACTTGAACGTTCTGGTTCATTTTTTTCATCCAATGCATAAAAGCCAATGAGGACCCAATAGAATCACCATCAGGAGATCGATGCGAAAGAATTACTATTTGATTCCCTTTCGCTAGTATTTCTTTAAACTGAATACGATTGTTCATTTCTCAAAAGTATAGATAGCTAATGTTAATTCAATTGAATATCATGGAATAATTTTATAGCTAAAAAGAAAAAGTAAATTAGCCCTTATGTTAGTATGCTTTTTGCACTATATATTTGGAATTTAACAATTTTAATACTTTCACATTTACTTGTTGATCAGGCAAATCATTTATGGATATAACTTAACTAATTTAAATTAACTATTAACTTTTAAATTTATGGATAATACAACAAAAGTTCTAATTGCCGCACTTGTAGGTGCTGCTGCGGGAGCAATAGCAGGAATTTTATTAGCTCCTGAAGTAGGAGAGGAAACTCGAATAAAAGTAAAAAAAACAGCTGAAAAATTTAAAAAAGAAGCTTCAAAAAGCTTGGAGGATATAGCTGAGAAGGGCAATGAAGTTCTTCAAGATATTATAAATAAAACAGAGGAGATTGTTAATTCTGAAAAATAAATAAGGACAAAGGCCCTTTTTTAATTCCAGCGTATGATAGAAAGTGAAAATATCAACAACATTATTGACGAAGCGAAAGAATACACTAAAGCTAAGATCGAACTCACCAAATTAGAAGCTACTGAGAAGCTAAGTGAGGGGATGGCTAAGTCAGTTTCATTTCTAATTATTGGAGCATTTATAATTCTCTTCTTATTTATTTTTTCAATTTTTTTGGCTTTATTGATTGGGGATCAGATGAAAAACCATTTGTACGGATTCGGAATCGTCTCTTTAACTTACATTTTCATCATATCTATCTTATTCTTTTTTAGGCACAAGCTTTTAAAATCCCCCATCCAAAATTCAATCATCCGACAATTATTTAAAGGATCAGAAGATTATGAGCAGTAAGTCTAAAATTTCAGATTTGAAAACTCTGCAACTTGCAAAAGTCGAATTGAAATCTCAGATTTTGAAAAATGAGCATGTAATTGAAGAAAAAATCATGCTTTTTAAAGAAAACTTGTTTGATTCAACTGATGACAAAAATGAATCATCATCCTTATTCGGTATCTCTTCTAAATTAATATCGAATTTGTTAAGTAGCTTCATAATAACCAAAATGGTTAAGCCTAGATCAAAAACAGTTAAGAAAGCAGCAATTTTTTTCAGCTCTTTGATTATTCAGAAGTATGGTTCTAAATTAACTGACCTACTAGTTGATTTTTTGAAAAAGCCAAAAAAAGATATTAATGATGAGCAAATTACGTAGACTATCAATTGACAATATTTGGAAAGTGCTTTTAATTCTAGTGCTTTTTTTTCACAGCTTAATTTATGCAAGTCAAGTCATTATCCCCATTATTTTTAGTCTTTTTTTGGCACTAATTATTAGTCCCTTAGTTTCCTTTTTTGAGAAAAAGAAAATACCCACCGCACTTTCTATCATTATCTCTCTTTTGGTTATTACTTTAACCTTAGGAGGAGGGATTTATTTTATTAGTGTACAAGGAAAAAATTTAATTCTTGACCTTCCTGACTTAACTGAAAAATTTCACCGTACTATTGATGAAATTTCTAGAAGCTTAGACTCAATTAGCAATTTATCAACGAGACCCATGGAGTTACTGAAACAAAATTCTAACAAATTAATGGAGTCAGTAAGCAATCTTCTAACAAATGCATTATCCTTAACAGGTAATTTAATAACATTTGCTACCCTGGTTCCTATCTATGTTTTTTTTATGCTTTTGTATAAAAATAATTTCAAATTATTTTTGATTGAGCTTGATGATGCAGATGAGAACTATGTAACTATGGCAAGTGAAGCCAATAAAATGGTTCACAGCTATATTGTAGGACTTTCAATTGTAATAACCATCATTGCCGTATTAAATACCATTGGCCTCTATGCTTTAGGTTTAAAATATGCTCTTTTTATGGGAGTTCTTTCAGCCGTGCTGACAGTTATTCCTTACATTGGAATATTTATTGGAGGTCTTGTGCCAGTTGTAGTTGCATTAATAACGAAGGATTCTTTATTTTATCCATTAGCTGTTATTGGTATTATGGCATTTGTTCAATTTTTGGAAGGCAACTTTATAACACCAAAGATAGTTGGCTCACAAGTAAATGTAAATCCACTTGCAGCAATCATTGCTCTCATAATAGGAGCTAACGTTTGGGGGGTCATTTGTATGGTATAATACCTCGGTTATCCAGACCGATATTAGTTGATTCTTAATTGAATTTTAA
>CAYPJC010000330.1:0-2476 GCA_964410855.1 uncultured Flavobacteriales bacterium
TGTTAAGCCTGCCGCTAGCGTTCATCCTGAGCCAGGATCAAACTCTCCGTTGTAAAATCTTAATGTTCCGAAGAACAAATGATTTGAAATTGTGGCTTAATTAATTTTACCAAGAATCTTGGCTTGTCTGCTATTACAAATTTTTCAAAGAACTTTTATTTTGCTATTGCTCCCATCTTTATGGGGGCGCAAAGATATTCATTTTTTAATGCTCCGCAACTTATCTCGAAAAAATAAACCTTCTCGAAATTCGTTGTGTAAATCGGAGTGCAAAAGTATTAAACTTTTTAACTCTACAAACATTAAGATCAAATAAATTTAAACCCAATATCTTCGACTTTTTTCGGAGCACAAAACTACGAAACTTATTACCAGAACATTTAATTAATAACACATTAAATAAACTGTTGCAAGTATCGCCTTTCGTTCAAAGCGGCCGCAAAGATACACCCCTTTTTTAATTCAACAACAATAGAATCTAAATTATTTTGAGATATTTTATTTCAGAAGTATAAAACTCTGCAATTCAAACCTATGGAGTCGTTAACGAAAGAGAAATAATTTTTCCTCGCATCACAGATGGAGCAGTTTTGGCGTAAGAAACAATGTATTCTGCCATTTGAGAAACGTCACTTGAAGCATCAAAACCAGGGAATGCCTGCTGAAACATTTCGGTATTCACACTTCCCAGAGCCAAACAATTGAAAACATTGTCTGTTTCCTTGAATTCTTCCGTCAACATTTCGGTCAAACAATTTACAGCAGCCTTGCTGGTTGAGTATGCCGAAAGGCCCGAAAATTTCACACTTCCTTGAACACCGCCTACACTACTTATATATATGGTATGCGTTTTATGCATTAAAGGAATCAACTTTTGAGTCAAGAGAAATGGGGCGAATACATTTACACTGTACACCTCCTTTAATTCTTCCTCTGATATTTCGACGAAAGGCTTATATATTAATAGACCCGCATTGTGAATCAAAACAGAAAGTGGTGGCAAGGACGTTAATACCTCATATATATGCGTTCTGCCTTTATCCGTTCCAATATCAGCTTGTGTGATATGGACTCTATTCCGCGATGGATGCGCGCTCAATTTGTCTTCAAGCATTTTCTGGTTGCGTGTAACAGCCACAATCTGAACGACTGGATCGGCTAAAAAAGCTTCAATTAAACCAAATCCCAAGCCCTTACTTGCACCGGTAATACATACTGTTAGATTCATGTTTCTTATCCTTATATTTGTTTGGAAATATCCCTCCAATTATTTACAATTTTATCAAATGAAGATATCAATGCTCTATAAATTATTACTTGCAAGTATAATTTGTTTAATGGTTCATTCGGCAGTTGAAGCGCAATCAAACGAAAATAATCCTTACGCCTCACTTCCTTTTAAAGAGCGACTCTTTTTTGGTGGTGACTTGGGATTAAGTTTTGGAACAATTACAAACATTAGGATTGCCCCCATGATTGGATACAATCTCAACCCAAAACTTTCAATTGGAGTAAGCCCCTCATATGAATACTATAAAGATAAAAGGTCTATTCCTGATTTCGAATCTACCATTTATGGAGGAAGTGCATTTGCCCGGTATTTTGTTTTACCAAGTATTTTTCTTCAAGTGTCTCCCGAAGTGCTCAACCTAGAGAAACTTCCAACGTTCAACAATATTACAAACGAATATGACTTTAATACTGGTCGAGTAACCATTCCTGTATTGCTGATTGGAGGAGGCTTCAGCCAACGCTCACCAAATGGCAGTGGTTTCTTTATCGGCGCATTTTATGATGTCATCCAAGACATCAATTCACCATATTCCGATACTTTCGTGTTTCGAATTGGTGGAATGATTAGTTTGTAATAGATTGAAACCTATTTTGATTCAAATAGTATGATAGACAAGACCCTTAAACTATTCAATCATGTTTCCCCACTTTCAAGCAAAATTATTCAGATTAATTTCTGGATTCATTCTAATATTACTCTTTGGTAATACACCTGTAATCGCTCAAATTCAAATTTGGGGTGCATCGCAAAATGGAAGTGCCGATGAAATCGGAAACCTATTTACCGTTTACGACGATGGAAGCGAATTCCTATTAAAATCTTCTTTTCAAATCGAAATAGACGGAAATGAACCTAAAACCAAATTGGCTGAAGGTTCAGATGACCAGTATTACGGCACCACTTCAACAGGCGGGGAGAACAATGGTGGAACTATTTTCAAGTTCAGTACCGAGATGGGCTATGAGGTTCTTTACAATTTCAATCCAGAAACAGACGGATCTCATTCAAAAACTGATTTGGTTTTCATCAATCCACAAACCCTCGTTGGGAGCACCTCAATAGGAGGTGAAAATGGAAATGGGATGATTTTCGAGTTTAGTCTAAACACTGGTTACGCCAATATCTATGCGCTCGAAACCGATGAGACAGGCAGCAATATGACAGGTTCATTAATCCTAAACC
>CAYPJC010000330.1:2530-2922 GCA_964410855.1 uncultured Flavobacteriales bacterium
AATCCTAGCGTTTGATTTAACATTCAGCTTTGGGGTTGTTCACCATTTTGAAGGGTCAGAACAAGGCGCATACCCAAAAGGTGGCGTTGCAATTAGTCCTGAAAACTGGATTTATGGAACTACTCAATTTGGTGGTGATAATTCACAAGGAACGATCTACAAACTAAATGGCAACACATCTTCATTCGAGATTCTGTATCATTTAGACGCCGGCAGTTCAGATGGACGCTATCCATATGGCACATTGACCGCATTTGGCGAAAACACATTTATTGGTACTTGTTCGGAAGGCGGGTCAAATGGAACGGGTTCTGTATTTAGCATTACATCGGATGGCGTATTTGACAACTTACACAATTTTCAATCTGCGGCACACGGAGCTTTTCCAAAAA
>CAYPJC010000331.1:0-2885 GCA_964410855.1 uncultured Flavobacteriales bacterium
CTATGAACTGAGAGAAGGGCCGCGAGTGGCTGCTGTATTGACTAAGACGGGGTTGACTAAGACGGGATTGAGTAAGACATCATTGAGTAAGACATCTTTTGGTAATACTTCTTTTATTAAACAAGCACGGCGCATTCGAAAAATATTAGGTGGAGGTATGAGACAAGCAGGTTTCTTGGCAGCTGCCGGAATTTTTGCACTTGATAATCATGTCAGTCGATTGAAAGAAGACCACTTAAGGGCGAAACAGTTAGCAGAAATTATCGGCCAAAAATCCTTTATTGAATCAATGTATCCGGTAGATACCAATATTGTGCTTTTCAAATTAAAGGAAGAACTCGAAGCCGATGGGTTTATCAATCAACTCAAAGAAAAAGGAATTTTGGCTGTGGGAATGGGACATCAAACCATTCGATTAGTTACCCATTTAGGTATAGGAGATGAAGAAGTTGAACGTTTTGAAAATGTGTTATCTTAAACGTTTTAAGGATTAATTTATCCATGTCCGCTTTTCTCCTGCAGATTATGCTGATTTAAAAAAAACAATCAAATTCGTTGGAGCAACTCCAAATTCAAAACTTCAAATACTTTTTTAATTTTTAATCCTCAATTTTTAGTTTTTAATCCTTTAGTTTTATCCTTCAACTCTCTCGTTTCAACTTTAAGCGCTTTTAAATTTCTACTCCTAATCCCAAACTATTAACGCTCAACTTCTAGCTGAACAAAATAACCGCCGTATTTTCGAATATTAATGACAACACCGCCTTCAAAAAGCAGGTATTGCCCTTTTATGCCCATTAGTTTGCCTTGAAGGCTTGGCTCTTTATCTAAATTGTGACTCTTTACTTTTTGGGGAAATTGAATAACAGGATAGTTGATTTCATAAATTTCATCATCATCTGAGGCAAACTGATTGAAATCATCATTCATTTTCTCTTGGAGCAAAGCTTTGGTTTCCAAAACATCCACATCTAAGGCCAACTCATTTTTTAGCATACGCTGCCAAGAAGTTTTATCAGAAGCGTATTGTTTTAGATCCACCTCGATCATTCCTGCTTGATAGCGATTTTCTGTTTCAGCAATTTTAACAGCTTTCCAAGCTCCTTGGTCAATCCATCTGTATGGAACTTGTGTTGACCTAGTTACTCCTACTTTAATTCCAGAAGCTATCGCTAAATAAACCACATGAGGTTGATTATGGTTTCGTTGTTCCCATTCAGGATCTCTTCCTTTACCCAAGTGAGCCTCACACAACTCTGGGCGAATAATGCACTCTGCACTTTCAGGTGCATCGCGAAAACAAGGAAAACAAAAGCCTTGAGCAAAGGACTTATTGGTCTTTCTGCCACAATTGATGCAATTGATTAGGCCCGTAAAGTGGATTTTCAATTCAGTGCCGACTAAATCTGTAAAGTTGATGGGATTGTTTTCAAAAGGCAAAATATATTTAATGGGAGAATTATACTCCGTTTGCATCTTTCTTAAATTCCCTTCAAAAACTATTTTTTCCATGTGGCGAATTTAATTGAATTTCTTTGTCTTCTTCTACCCTTAATTGTCTTAAAAATAAAAATGCCGTTGAATAGACTTCACCCTCTATAAAGGCTATTTCACAGACAAATTAATTTAATCTACCTATTGTATTTTACGCTGTGCAAACAATCAATGACTTTTGAATCATTGTTAATCTTTAAATTCGAAACAATTATGAAAAAATCTGTTGTAATTATCATTCACCTTGGATTTTGGTCGCTGTACCTTTTTCTTCTTTTCATCATCTTTAGTATAGCTGTTCAAGGGAATGATGCTCCATCTCCTGAAAGATTAACTACCGTTTCTTTGTCAATAATTCTTATACCCTCCATCGCTGTTTTTTACTTTTATTATTTCAAGCTTTTCAATCATTATGAAAAACATAAAAACGTTTTAAATTCCATCGTTTTAGGTATTGCATTTTCTATTTCGACTAGTGCAATTGGAGTAATTACTAGTACAATTATAGTACTCAATAATTTTCAAGACCAGTTTCAATGGGTAACTTCTTTTATTCCAGGACTCATCTTCACTTTTTTTCTTACCACCATTATTGGAATAATTGGGTTTATTATAAGAGCATTTATTAGTTGGTATAATCACCTCAAGTTGAGGGAAGAGCTAATTACCAAAAATCATGAAATGGAATTAGCTCTTGTAAAAGCTCAGTTAGATCCTCATTTTCTATTCAACACACTCAACAACATAGACGCATTAATTATAAAAGAGCCTGCTAAGGCGTCAGAATTTTTAAATAAATTGTCTGATATACTAAGATTCATGCTTTTTGAAACCAAAAACAATAAAATTAGTCTGAAAAAAGAGATAGAATATATTAACAAATTCATTGATCTTCATAGAATTAGAAGTACTAACCCTAACTACATACTTTTTGAAGTAGAGGGTTCTGTTGAAAGCATTGAAATCGCTCCTATGGTCTTAATTCCCTTTATTGAGAACGCATTAAAACATGTTCCTGACAATACCGTTAATCATGCAATCAAAATAAAACTTACTGTAGTAAATAATTCCATCCATTTTCAATGTAAAAACAATAGCTCTAATCAAAACGAAAATCAGAATGGGCTAGGAAACAACCTTATAAAGAAAAGATTGGACTTAATTTATCCTTCTAAACATGAACTTATTATTCAGCGAAAGAATGATAATTATAGTGTTAATTTAACGCTTAAATAAGATGAAAACCAACTGTATTATTATAGAAGATGAACCCTTAGCCATTGACAGGCTTAAGGAATACATCGAACAATGTAGTTTTCTCAACTTATTAGGCAGCTTTAATAATCCCATTGATGGGCTTTCATTCTTAAAAGAGCATAAAGTAGATCTTT
>CAYPJC010000332.1:0-2869 GCA_964410855.1 uncultured Flavobacteriales bacterium
TTAAAAGGTTAACTACTTTTCCTTTATAATCATCTGTTTTAATGTCAAGTACAGTTGCAGTAACAATTGCTTCTTCAGCTTTAAGGATTGGAATTGGTAGTATCGTTTTTTCAATTACAAGTGTTCCTAATACTTTTTGTAGTACCATTTTGGCGGCCTCTTCATTGCCTTCTTTTAAAAGAGCAGTCGCTACTTTAATTGATTCTGGATAAGTAGCTGTTGGTATAAATATATTTTCTATAACCACTTCACTTCTTACTTTATTTAGTAAAGCTGCTGCATCTTGGTAATGTCTTTTGTCCATCTCCTCCTTTGCAGCATTTACCAAACTATTTACAGTTTCTATATCAGAAATCAGCATATTTTTCTTAGTTTGAACATCTACCAAAATCTTACTTGCAGAAGGATCTCTTAATAGAAGCACTTTAAATTTTCCTATAAGTCTATTTCCTTCGTCAATAGCTTTATCTTTTTCACCAGATTCGATTAGTTTTAACAATGCTTCGGTTTCAGAAACAGCAGTCATTGCTTCTTCTTTAATTTCCAACTTTCGCTTAATCATTTCTACTTTAATTAAAGCCATAAATTTGACTTCTAAATCTTCCGGACTAATACACAAGGTTTCTTCTTGTATATTAATAGGTTTTTCATTTGTTTCTGTTTGTGCGAACGCAGTACCCCCTAGCATTAGTAGAGCTACTACTATTGTATTTACTTTTTTCATTTTATTTACTTTTTAAACTATTATTGTACAGAACTTTAATAAGCTGTTCTGATGAAGCTTTATTCCTTTTTAATATCTTGTTAATAATGCTAAACCGTTAAATTTCTTTAATTCATCTCCTTCTACAAATACAATATCTCCACCAAATGCCATATTAAACTCTATCATTTCGTCTATAACATCATCAATATAATTTGGCTCATTGTGACTGCTACTATCTACTATTGAAATTGTATTTTCTTCAAGAATTACAGGCTGAAAATAATCTTGTTTTACAAAAAGCGTTTTTCCCTTACCGTGCTGAATTGCCTTCCATATATCGCTCAAATCGCTCAAGAATTTACCTTGGAAAACTGCATTTTTTAGTTCTGCAATACGAGATGAGTTTTTATCCTTTGTTAAGACCTTCATGACTTCCCAAGCATCTGAAATAATTTTTTGTGCTGTTTCATTATCTCTATTCCCATTAATATAACCTATGATAAATTCTTTGTCATCTGCTATTTTTTGATAATGAGAAAAATTGCGAATTTCTGTAGCCAATAATATTGGCAAGCTGTGTTCTTTAATGGTTGTTAATACTTGTTTGTCTACCCGATTAAAAAATTCTTCAGTTAAATTATCTTGGCCTTTATTAGTAGATAGTTTTGCTTTATCTGTTGTGTATAAAGAACTTGTTATTGGAAATTCACCTGCCAATTCTTCAACTACTTTATCTCCAAAAGCTTCAATTAATCTTGCTTGTTGCTTGCTAATTACCAACACATAATAGGCGGACTCACTATGCATTGCACGAATTAAATCTCGAGTAGCAAAAGTATTATCAATAATTACTCTATCTTCTACTTTTACTGGCAATCGAGTGAATTCTGTAAAATCACTATTTGCATAAATCACTAAGCTTTCCATATTTAGGTTGTGGTTTATGGAGGCTACAACCTTATTTACATTTCCCATAACAGACAGAACAAATCGTTTATCATAATTTTCAATAAGTCTATTTTCGGTTTCTTTAACTAAGTTTTTCAAGTTAATTTCATCCTTTTGATTGTCTGGTTTTGTTCTATGCGTGTTTAATATTATAGATACACAAGCTTCTTGATGAATATTTTTTACTTTGTTTAATAATTTCATATTGTTTTTTTCTAATACTTATAATACTCTGTGTTTATATATTAAAGGAACTTTGTTATGTAATTTCCATTTTATCATTGCCAAACTAGAATCTATACAGGTGTTTTCTATTATTATATCGTTTGGCACTGATAAAGGCATTGTTGTAAAGTTCCAAAATGCTTTTATGCCAATTTCAACCATTTCATTTATTACTTCTTGTGCTTGTTCGTTAGGAACAGAAATTATAGCTACATCAATAGGTGTTTTGTTGAAATGATATTTTATGGTTTTAATATCATATATGTTTACACCATTTATTTTACTCCCAATTTTATTACTATCAATATCAAAACCTTTTATTATTTCAATACCTTCATTATAAAACCCTTTAAAGTTTACTAGGGCAGTCCCAATATTGCCCACACCAATTATAAACGCCTCTCTATGGATATGATATCCCAAGAAAAATTCTATCTTTTTAATTGTTATATCTAGCTCATACCCGATTTTAGTCTTTCCTTTTATTTTTATCTCTGCAAAATCTTTTCTTATCTGAGTTGGGTCTATATCTAATATCCTTCCCATTACAGGTGCAGTTATATAATTTCCTCCTTTAGATTGCACTGATTTCAGATAGAATAAATACATAGGAATCCTGCGTATTGATGCTCCTGAAATTGTGATTACTTTTTTTATTTTTTTCATTAGTGAAATAATTCTCTAATGCAAAAGTAATACAACAAATCTTAATAGAGAAATATTTCTCTATTAAGATTTGTTAAAACTGTCTTAATGTATATTGTGAAGATGTTAGAAGTGAAAAAGGAGAATGTGGGGCTTATAATTTGAGTTAAGTTATAATAGAAACAGCATTTTATTTAAAAAGCTCAAACAACTGACATACCTTTATTGAATGATTTAATAGGTCATTTAGGAATGGGGTATTAGATTATTGCCTTTTTGAAACTTTAAATGATGTTAGAGAGGAGACAGATAAATGGGTAAAGGATTACAACGAAGAAAGGCCGC
>CAYPJC010000333.1:0-2859 GCA_964410855.1 uncultured Flavobacteriales bacterium
CCAAAGGGATGGTATATTTATGTTGGTAGAGAGTATCCTATAGAAAAAAGAACACAGGCTAGAATCTTTAGCTTGTTTAATGCGAACTCTTACCTGATGATAACTCCATCGGGAATTCGAGCTGGTGCCACTTCAGGTTTTAATATTGAAAAAAAATATGGTCCTGTACGAGTTAAAGCGTCTGCTTTTATAGAAATAAAAGGAGAAATTGCCTTTAAACCGTTACAAATTGGTGGTTCCATAGCATTAAGGGCTGTGTTTAGAGTATCGATTTCAAAATTTGGGTTAAATCTAGAGGCTGGTGCTGGTCTTGCAGCAGAAGCACCTCAGCCATTTATCATACAAGGATACATATATGTTTCTGTAAAATTCCCTTGGCCAATCAAACGTAAAAAGTTTAATTTAGAGTTCTCTTGGAAGAAAGACACTAGCATAAATAGGGCGGGTCTTCCTCCTATTGGCATACCAGCTCCCAATAGTTCTGAAGGGGTTCCGGCTAATGCAGTAAATATGCTTACTGGCGAAACTTTCCCAATTGCATATACCATTAATAATAAAATAATAACTGATAACGATAATGATTTAAATAATCCTGGTTGGAATACGAGTTTTGACAATGCTATAATTCCATTAGACAGTTTTATTGACATCCAATTTGAACAAGGAATCAGTCCAAATTCTACAATTGATAACATTGGAGGACACAGTTTCTCGCCAAGTAATACAGTTACCGTACCACCACAAAAAGGAGCTAGTGCGCAGGTTAATCATCGTTTTGAAGTCCTAAAAGTGGAAGTTAAAATATGGGATCCTACAAGTGGAGGAAGTTGGCAAGACTATAAAGTTTACGATGCTTGCACTCCTATTAAAAGTATTATCGATGGTTCATTGCCAAATAGACAAACCAGGATTGATGCCATGAAAGATGGCTATTGGCAATTAACTGATGGCAATAAGATCAATAAACTTAGAATTGCCTGTGATAATGTTTTTTCTTATACCACGCAAGCAAGCGAAGGATCTTATGAAATTGAAAATTTTGAAATAGGTGGAGAAACAATTTTCTGCGGTATTGCCGATCGAGTTAAGCTTTGCAAAAGTTGGGAGACTGAGGCAATAGACACCAATTATGCTGGAGGAATATTTCACAATTTCGGCAGTTTAAAACTCAAATTTATTGGGCAAGGTGGAATAATTAAATCTTTTCCTGATTCAACCAATACTTATCAAGGGTTAAAGTTTATAGGAACAAGTAGCTTAAACCTTCATTTTGATAAACCTATAGTTGAATTAGATCTAAAAATTGCAGGCACTTCAAGCAATCTTACTGTTGAGTATTTCGATGCTCAAAATAATTCAATTGCTATTGAGAGTCAAGTTCCAACCGTTCCATCTAGTATAATTAATTCATCTGGAGTTCCATCTGCTATTTCTAGCGCAAAAATAAGCTATAATGGTGGCAGCAGCGGAACACCTGCAGATACATCAGTGCTACGATTTGGAAGAAGAACAAGTCGCTGGGGAGGTGGTGGTTGGTTTCAAGGGCGGATGTCAGATGTGATTCTGTGTGATGCCGTATTATCTTCAAGCGCCATCGTAACCTATAAGGGCGCGTCTTCAGCCGGCGTTTCTGATATGATTGCACGTTGGAAAATGATTACTTCTGCTGCAAAAGATGACATAGGAAGTAAAGATGGTCAACTAAATAGTATTGGAATACCTAGCGACCTCACTAGAGGGAATCATTATGATTTTAATGGTAGCAATTCTTATATGGAAGTAAGTAAATCAAATGACCATGCTTTAATTGGAAATGATTTCACTGTAATGTGCTGGTTTAAGACCACAAATACCAATTTAGATGTGTTGATTGATAACAGAGAAACATCCGGATATCACCTATACTTGCAAGGAGGAAGAGTTTGCTATCAGCTCATGAATGATAGAAAATATGCCAACAAATATTCTACTAACAACAATTTCTCTGATGGATTATGGCATCATGCAGCGGTTACACACAATAGCACTACAGGAGAAACTATATTGTATGTTGACGGTATAGTAGAAAAGACTTCTATTGAAACATCAATAATTGTTCCAGATTCAGGCCACTTACACCTCATGGAATGCTGTTATTTAACGGAAGAAGATTACCTTTTTAATGCTTCTAACCCTGTGCAATCTAAAGTTCAGGAGGATGTAGATGCAATGGCAGATGCAATGACATTGGCTTACCAACCTATTTGGAGACCATATAGCAAATTCGCAATTCATGTGCATGCCACAGATACAGTTGATGGTGTAGTCAAAGATTTCTATTCTAATTTTGGATTCCAAACCGAAGGTCCTATAGGGCACTTTCCCCTTACTCATGATATTTTTAGTAGGTTACCTGTTGAAGGAAGAGAAAAACAGGTTACTGTTGCCAGCTTGAAGCATTATATAGACTATCAACATTCTTATCCTAATGCAGAGGGCAAATTAACTGGAGAAAAACCAGTTTATAGAGATGGTCCCAAATTGAAGTTATTTTTCACTAAGCCATATATTAATTCCATGTTTGCTGATTGGGACTCCTACAAAGGGAATATTGCTTTAAGCCCAAAGTTAAATTCGTTGGTTTTTGATCCTGAAGTAGAAGGAGATACTGGCATACTTCTTACTCCAGACTTAGTTATCAATTCATTCGACTATGAAAAAACAGACAAACAAATCATTAAAAATTTACTAGCCAATGGACTAGCTTGTACCATAACTATCCCTCCCTTAACCGCTAAAAGTATTTCAGGTGAATATCTTCTACCTATATTAAAGCCTAAAAAATTATACACTGCCGTTTTTTATTCTGAAGTAAGTGAT
>CAYPJC010000334.1:0-241 GCA_964410855.1 uncultured Flavobacteriales bacterium
AAAGTTTTGCCGACAGATGATTCCATAGGCTCAACTCCACTAGCTTTAAAAACGCCGTTTAGTTTATTATAGATTAAATCGACTCCTGTTTTCAAGCCTTCATAGTCTCCGGTATCTTCCATTGACTTTTTGGCACGGTCAAAGTCATCCATAACTGACAGCAAGCTTTTGAAAATATCTTCACCTGCCGTTTTATATAAGTCTAATTTCTCTTTTTGAGTTCTTCTTCTGAAATTGTCAA
>CAYPJC010000334.1:254-2849 GCA_964410855.1 uncultured Flavobacteriales bacterium
GAATAAAGCCTTAAGTATTTATCATTCAGTGTTTTTATTTCAATATCCTTCTTCTCTAAGTCGCTTAATTCTTCAATTTCAACTTGTTCTTCTTTTTCAGAATTTAATTCTTCTTGACCTGACACCATTTCTTCTTGGTTTTGATCAACCACATGCTCATCAGACGAATTGTCTCTATTCTCAGCTTCTGTATTCATAAATGCTTATTTTTATTCGAATCAAGTACTTTTCAAAAGCTTTGCCAAGCTGATTTCTTGTCATTTTGTCAGAGCTTTTTTTAGGGAATTTGAATAAGGAAAATATATGAAAGCTAGTATCCAACTTATACTTCTCTTAGCATTGTTTCTGCCGGTCAGTTTGTTGGCTCAAGAATCTAATTCTCAACAAAATTTATCGTTTGATAAGGCCTATTTTAAGGAATCTAATTATGACATGCTTGAAATGTTTTCATCTGTTCTCTATGACTCTAGTGAATATGTAACTTTTATTATTGTCTCGAAGGATTATGAAATGAGCGGAATAGGGGCAAAGACAAAAGATGATTCACTAAAAGTGAATGTATTCATTGAGAAAAAAAATGCAAAAGCAGCAGAAATTCAAGAAAGTTTAATTTTGAAACCAGGCAAGGAACTTTTCAATTACTTCGCTGAGAACTTAAATCCTGAAACAATTATTTCTTTTCGAAAAGTGGCAAAAGAAAAAGTCCATCTTAAACGTTATGAGCTGATTTATTAAACCCATTAGGCTTTTATAATTTGTAAACCTTTCGTTATTTTTAGAAGATGAAAGTTGCTATCCAATTTATATTGCTCTTCACCTTAAGCTTTTCAATGGCTCAATCTGCAAAAGCTCAACTTTCGGAACAAGAAGTGAATGATTTTGACATACAAGACAACCGAGAAGAGTTCGAAAAACTTGTGTCAATATTTGAAATATTCGGTGATTTAAAGAATTACTATGCTCTTTATCACTTTGTTGTGCCTCATTCCCCATATCAGATTAAGTTATTAATTTCTGATACTAACGTAAAAATTGGGAATAAAATATAGAGAATATGAGAAATTTTAAAAATATAAACAATTAAATGTCAAAGAAATAACTTTGCGTTAGTCCCAATTGTAAATAGATATTAAAATTAAATTTATTATGGAAATAGAAGTTTCGGAAATAAAAAGAATTTTACTAATTCATCATATCATTATTATTGGGTTTATGGTTGTAGTAGTATCAATTCTATGGGTTAAAACGAAATGGTTATTGAAAAGAATAACCAAATTAGAAGATAAATAAGGGTTGAATAAATGATTTTAAAATTATTAGGTAAAGTAGCAAGTAAACTAAGGGTCTCTTTTTTAGATTTATTACCCATTATTGTGGTAGTTTCTTCCTTTCAAATAGTAGTAATACAACAGCCCTTCCCTAACCTGTTTGAAACCCTTGTTGGTCTAGGATTTGTAATAATAGGGTTAATGCTATTTGTAGAAGGACTTGAGGTAGGATTATTCCCTATAGGAGAGAATTTATCCTACGCATTGGTTAAAAAAGGAAGTTTATTTTGGTTATTATTATTTTCTTTTCTTTTAGGATTTTCCACAACCATTGCAGAACCTGCATTAATTGCCGTTGCTAAAGAAGCAGCAGAAATAGCATTAATGTCGGATTTAATTAATCCCGAATTTGAAGCAAGCTACGCATTTGGTTTACGATTAACAGTAGCCTTTTCTGTTGGCTTGGCTATTCTAATTGGTATGTTGAGAATTATTAAAGGCTGGCCAATTTATTACTTAATAATTGGGGGATATATAATAGTTATTATTATGACCTATTTTGCCCCTGAAGAGATTATAGGTATTGCATACGATTCTGGGGGGGTAACTACATCCACAATAACAGTTCCGTTGGTTACTGCAATAGGAGTTGGTTTGGCTACTGTAATTGAAGGAAGAAGCCCGCTAATAGATGGTTTTGGATTAATAGCTTTTGCATCATTATTACCAATGATATTTGTAATGGCTTATGGTATGTTAATTTTTTAGTTTTTTTATGGATATGTTAAATGAGCTATTAATAACTTTTTTAAATACTATTAGGGATGTTGCACCTATCATATTATTAATTGCATTTTTTCAAATATTTGTAATAAAAAAAAGTATTCCAAATCTAAAAAAAGTTGCTTTTGGTGTTGTATTGGTAATTATTGGCTTAAGTTTTTTTCTAATGGGATTAGAGCAAGCATTGTTTCCCGTTGGTGAGTTAATGGCCAAGCAACTGTCAAACCCAGAGTTTGTAAATAAGTATTATTCAGGTGCTGTAACAGATTGGCAAGCCTACTATTGGGTGTATATTTTTGCAGCCTTAATAGGGTTCTCTACAACCATTGCAGAGCCTTCACTATACGCAGTAGCTGTAAAGGCTAATGAAGTAACTGGTGGAATCATTAGCGTATTTAACCTTCGTGTTATAGTGGCATTAGGTGTAGCCCTTGCTTTAGTCATTGGCACCTACCGTATTGTGGTTGGCGATTCCTTGGCTATGTATATTACGGTAGGCTATATTATAGTATTGATTCAAACAATCTTTGTAAAAAAAGACCTT
>CAYPJC010000335.1:0-217 GCA_964410855.1 uncultured Flavobacteriales bacterium
GAATGAATGGTCCTTAGGAATAATTGCTTTTCCCAAAATACCATTGAGTAAATTATCTAGATTTTCCGGACTAAAAAAAGTAGGTGTTCCTCCGCCAAAGTGAAGCTCTCTAATTATAGGCGATTCATCGAAAAGTTCTAAATAGATATTCCACTCTTTTAGCAAAGCATTAATGTAAGGCTCTTCTACAGCATGGTTTTTTGTTATTCTTTTATTG
>CAYPJC010000335.1:235-2835 GCA_964410855.1 uncultured Flavobacteriales bacterium
GCAAAGACTTTCACAAAATGGAAGGTGAATGTAAAGGCTAATCCCTTCTTTAGCATTACTTTCTTTAAAAGATTTTTTGACTGTATTCGTCCAATTTTCGTAAGAAATTCCTTCTTGATCCCAATACGGAACAGTTGGGTATGAAGTGTATCTTGGACCGGGAATGTTGTATTTTGAAATTAAACTTTGCACGCTGTAAAAGTACCCACAAGCACGGATTTAAGGGAGTTGTTTTTTAAGTTATTTAGGGCTTGCTAAATAATAGCAACTTAAACGCTTTTCGGCAAGCCCTATTTAGTGGACTCACTTTTTCTTGTTAACAACCAAAATTGACTTAACATTGCAGTGATGTTTCGATTTAGCATACTATTCGTTGTTCTTATTTCACTTTTTGCTTGTCAGAAAGAAAAGAGATACGGAGATAAATCTATTTTTCGGTTTAACCTGGCAGAAGGAATAACTTCTTTGGACCCTGCTTTTGCCCGAAGTTTGGATAATGTTTCAGCCGTTAATCAAATATTCAATGGCTTGGTTCAATTGGATGAAAATCTTAATATTTCTCCATGCATTGCCAAAAAATGGGAAGTTTCAGAAGACGGTAAAAGGTATCGATTTCTATTAAGACAAGATATTTTTTATCACAAGTCTTCGATTTTTGGAGCCGACTCAACAAGAAAAGTGGTTGCACAAGATGTTGCCTATTCATTCAATAGGTTAATAGATGAAAAGGTGCTTTCTCCAGGTAAATGGGTAATGAATAAAGTGGCAAGAGACCAGGAAGGAATGCTCAAAATAATCGCATTAAATGACAGTGTTCTGGATATCTATTTATCTCAAGAATTCCCTCCTTTTCTTGGGATTTTAAGTATGCAATACTGTTCTATATTACCTCATGAAGCTGTTAAAGAATATGGAACTGATTTTAGATCTAATCCAATAGGTACAGGTCCTTTCCAATTTAAATATTGGAGCGAAAACAGTAAATTAATATACCTAAAGAACCCAAATTATTTTGAATTTGATAATGAAGGAGCAAGACTTCCATACTTGGATGCTGTTTCTATTTCTTTCATTAAGGATCAAGAGATAACTTTCTTGAAGTTTCTCAAAGGAGAAATTGATTATTTAACTGGACTTAAGGGAAGTTATAAAGACGAGCTTTTGCAATCGAATGGAAAACTTAATCCGAAATACGATTCTAAAGTGATATTTGAGAAAGGTCCATATTTGAATACGGAGTATCTTGGCTTCTTTGTAGATTCGAATCAAGAGGGGAATGATGGAATTGTATCAAAAGAGATCAGAAAAGCTATTAACTATGGTTTCAGTCGCAAAGATGTTTTAAGCTACTTGAGGAATGGTATTGGTTTTCCTGCAAATTCTGGGTTCATTCCAATGGGACTTCCTTCTTTTAATGATAAGAGGGTTGGTTATAGTTATCAGCCTGATTCTGTAAAAAGCCTACTAATTAGAGCTGGTCATCCCCAAGGAAAAGGACTTGAAACTATTGAACTTAGCACTTCAGCTGAATACGTTGACATTTGTGAGTATTTGCAAAGTCAACTGGCTCAATTCGGTATTAAAATCAAGGTTACCGTTAATCAAGCTGCAACTAACAATGAATTAATTGCCAATGGGGAAGCCCAATTTTTTAGAAAGTCATGGATAGCAGATTATCCTGATGCTGAGAATTACCTTTCTCTATTTAGAACGGTAAATTTTGCCCCTTCTGGTCCAAACTATACTCACTTTTCAATGCCTCATTTTGATTCGCTCTACAATCAAGCAATGAAAATAACCAATGATTCAATCCGTTTTGAGTATTATGGGAGAATGGATAGTATTCTGATTGAAGAAGCTCCAGTTGTTCCTCTTTTTTATGATCAAGTAGTCAGATTTACCAGACCAACAATTTCGGGAATTGGAGTGAATCCTATGAATCTTCTGGTGTTAAAGTATGCACGTAAAGCAACTGAATACTAATTATTAGCAGGTTATATGTCTGAGCATTCAGAAGAGAGAAAGTATAGGAGAATAAGTAGAGTAGTGCTAACAATTTTAGGACTGCTCATGTTATTTCTTGGTTACCGAGCTACTCACTTGCAATTTGACTATGACTTTGAAAAGTTTTTCCCACAAGAGGATGAAGGATTAGTTTTTTATAAGAAGTACCGAGAAACTTTTGAAAATGACAATGACTTTATTCTTTTAGGTATTAAAAATGAATCAGGTATATTCAATCAAGCCTTTTTTGATTCTATTCATAAATTTACAGTAGAACTTAGGAATTTACCTCACTTGAGAGAGGTGATCTCTCCAATAGAAATGAATTTCTTTGAAATTAGCCCCATGGGTATTGGTTTTAAAGAAGTGGGTTACTTCCATCCAAAAGCGCCGGCATTATACGAACAAGACTCTATTCGATTACTATCAAATAATGAACCTATTGCAGAGATGGTATCTCTTGAAAATGGCTCAATTATTTTGGTAGTCAAAAATATACAGTTCATTTCAAAAGAAAAGTCAGATGAATTGGCCACTGAATTAAAAAAAGTAGTTGATGCCCATCATTTTGATGAGATACATTTATTAGGAAAAAT
>CAYPJC010000336.1:0-2808 GCA_964410855.1 uncultured Flavobacteriales bacterium
ACTGCAAACTTTGCCAATAATAACAGAGTACTGTCATGGTTTGTAGGTGGTTTGAACTATCAAATTGAGCACCACTTGTTCCCAAATGTTTGTCATGTTCACCTCAGACAAATTTCTAAAATTGTTAAACAAACAGCAGTTGAGTTTGGCCTACCTTATCACACAACACCTGCCTTTAGTACTGCACTTGCAGACCATGTAAGGTTCTTGAATAGACTAGGAAAATAGTGTTGTAATTCCAATTGTCCTTTACCCCGATTCTGTCGTATTAATTAAGAATAGTAAAAAAAATACTATCCAAAATCTACTTGGTTTAAACTTTCAACTATTAAAGTTTACTTCTATGATAACGAGCAAATAGATGACATTTGCATGATTGGACTCATTGTTTAAAAAAAGGTGATATTCTTTTAATACCTAAGCAAATCAGCTGGGCTAAGAACTAAGCTTCTTAATATGAATAATCCCAATACCATCTAGGAGCTTCATTAATAAATAAGTTGGATCAATTTCATGCCATCTTACACCACCAAAATTTGGATTACTACTGTTTTTATGATGATTGTTATGGTATGCTTCTCCCATCATCAAGAAATCAAAAGGTAGAAGATTCTTAGAAGTATCCTTCATCTTGAAATTAATATATCCATAAATGTGGGCAAACCAATTTATGATAGCACCATGTATCGGAGCCATTAGAAATACAATAGGTAACAATAGCCATTGCCACCAAGCTGTTGCAAAAAAGAGAAAGAATGCAAAATACCCCTTCCCCATAGCACCCTTGACAGTTTTGAACTAGCAAAAAGATCGAAGCTTTTCCATTGGGGTACATTAGCTGTAAATCTTTCCTCTACTTTGATTTTACCTTTATTGATATCTTGATAAATCTGTTTGGTTTTCCACATCATTAAGAAAAGACTTTTATCATACGTTGGAGAGTGGGGGTCTTTTTCCGTATCGGCGTAGGCATGATGCATTCGGTGCATAACTCCATAACCATAGGCACTTAAATAGCTACTTCCTTGGAAAAGCCAAGTTAGAACATAAGTTACTTTCTCGGCAAACGGTGACATTGTAAAAGTTTGATGAGCTGAATATCTATGAAGAAAAAAAGTCTGAAAGAAAAGTCCTCCATACCATAATACCAAAATAAAAATAAAAATTGCCATTCTTAGCTTATGCTTTTTAGTGAAGTTGAAATTTAACTATTGACATTAAATAATGGATACTCTTTTTAGTATTTCTTTAAAAAAATTCAGCATAATTAACAGAAAAGGGCTAAATTGTTTTCAACCAAAATGTGTTCAATTAAATAAAAATTCAATTTTTAAAGTGCGAGGCGAAAGTATGCAAGAAAAACATGATAATTAAACGAATAAGGTTTTAAAAGCCTATACTATTAATTCTGCTTGCCCAAGACCTTTTTAACTAGTTTCTCTATAGTAAGACCTTGCGCTAAAATTGAGAACACAACCACTACATAGGTTAACACCAAAAACATTTCTCGGTGCATTGTAGCTGTTAAACTTAAGGCCAAAGCAATAGAGATTCCACCTCGTAAGCCTCCCCAAGTCATAATCAAATTCGTTTTGGGGACAAAGTCTAATTTCTTTTCAAAAAGCTTTATTGGCAACCATAGCGATACATAGCGGCAAATAATTACAATAGGTATGGCCAATAAACCCGCTAATATATAATCGCCTTCATAAGTTAGAACCAGCATTTCCATACCAATCAAAACAAATAAAATGGCATTGAGCAAAATGTCTATCAACTCCCAAAATTTATCCACATAACGCTCCGTATTTTCTGACATAGCACTATCTCTCATCCTATCACTGCCTATTAATAGACCAGCTGCAACCATTGCTAAAGGAGCTGACAAATGAAATTTATGAGCCATAACCGTACCTACCATAACGGCTGCTAATGTGATGATTACCTCAGCACTAAAGTCGTCAATTGATTTCATTAACCTATAAGCAATCCAGCCTATTACTAGACCTAATAAAATACCACCAAATACTTCTTGAACAAATAATTGCACAATATCCATGGGATGGATAGAAGAGCCCTCTGAGCCAGCAATACTAAAAATAGTTAAGAAAATAACCACTCCTACTCCGTCATTAAATAATGATTCGCCTACAATTTTTGTTTCCAACTTTTTAGGAACATTCGCTTTTTTTAAAATACCCAAAACTGCAATTGGATCTGTGGGAGAAATAAGTGCTCCAAAAAGCAAGCAGTATATAAAGTTTACTGATAAACCCAAAAATTGAAGCAAATAAAAGGTAGCTGAACCCACAAGGAAGGTAGATATCAAAATTCCCAGAGTTGCAAATGCAATAATAGGCCATCTTTGAATTTTGAGTTGCTGAAAATTGGTATGTAAAGCTCCAGCAAAAAGCAGGAAACTCAACATGTAATCCATCAGTACTTTCTCAAAATCGATTTGCCCAATCAGCTCAACTTCAGCTTTCAAAAGAGTGTCATCAAAGTAACTTAATGCCAATACCACAAGAGTATATAAAATGGTAATTAACATTAACCCAATGGCAGTAGGTAATTTCAAAAATCGAGCATTGATGAATCCAAATATGGCTGCCAAAAAAATTAGTGCTGTAATGATGAAGTAGTAATCCATTAGACTTTAGATAATTGATCAAGAAAGCATCGCTACTTTCTTAAAGTTTAAAATTAAATGTATGAACTTTTTTAAGATTGCCTTCTTTAAAGGTGATTAAAAAAAGCACACTCCAAGGTCATACTCCTCCAAAAAAAGAAAGGGATGTAAAAGAAGTT
>CAYPJC010000337.1:0-2794 GCA_964410855.1 uncultured Flavobacteriales bacterium
TTTTTCCATTTGATTGTTGCTCAACAATTGTTGATCTATCGCTTGCCATAGTTTGTTCTTTTTTGGCTTATCAGGTGTTTTTAATTTCCACACTTGCAGTTTTGCTTTTGAATCAACTGCTAAGCCATTGATATTTTTTGAGCTGATAATTAAGTCTTTCAGCGTTTTAAATTCAATTACATCATCTATTTCTGATGATAAGAATAAGGACTGTTCGCTAAGTTTTATGGTTTTGCTTACACTTTGGGTTTCACCGCTAGGGCTTGTGGCATCAATCACTAGTTTGTAGTTATAAACTGGATTCCATTTGGATTGAATAGAAGCATCAGCTTGAGCAAGGAATTGAAAAGTAAAAGCTCCTTTTTCATCGGTATTCAAAACTCCATTGGCAATTTCTTTTTCATTTTTTGGTGGGTAAAAACTTCTATAGAAAGACCAATAGGGATAGCTTGCTCTTCGATAAATGCGATAAGATATTTTTGCATCTGAAATTCTCGCGCCTGCATAAGTCTCAACTTTTCCTTGGACAATTATTTCTTGATTAATTTTTTGTTGAGCCGTTGAGGTATCTAATTCTATTTTAAAACTGGGCCTCTTATATTCTTCCACAGAAAAATAATGAGAACCATGCTTGTCTTGAATACGGTATTGGCCATTTAGTCCACCTGTTGGCAGAATAAAACTACCTTGATAGGAGCCAAACTTATTAGTTGTCAACTTTAAGCTGCTTAGCTCTTCTCCATTTACATTATATAAACCTATTGTAGATTGATAGTTTGCTTTTGGATTCTTCGAATTAAATTTTTCTTCTAAAACGATTCCTTTGAAGAAAACCGTTTGACCTGGTCTGTATATCGCCCGATCGGTATAATGATGTGTTTTAATAACAACTCGATCATTTTGATTGTGTTTATATAGGTAGTAATTACTTGAGAAACCCAAGGTATCGTCTGGGCTTGTGATGCAAAATTGAATCTGCTTATTTACATTCTTTGTTTTTACAGATACGTACCCATTTTGATCCGCTTGGAATGTTCCAATTTTAACAAGCGAGTACCCGCGGTTTGAATAATCATATTGATTGGTATAGGCCAATACATTAACGTTTGAAACGGGTGTTCCATTTGCTCTGTTTAAGGCATAAATATCAATTCCGTTTCCTGGAGAATTTCTTCTGCTGAAATAAGAAAGATTGCTTACTTGAAGATTGGCATAAGCAATTTGTTCCGTTTTTAAATTAAACGTTCCTTTTTGAGAGGCTAAAATGAAATAATTTCCTTTGGGAAGCGATTGAGTGTATAATTCCAGCGCATGTTGCTGATAATCTGTAGTTTTTGGAAGGGCAACTGCCCATTGACGAATAGACGATTTGGAAAGCAAATCGGTGATTAATTCTTCCCGGTTCATATACCTTCTTATTTTATTAATCTCATGGGGTATTTGAACGATTCTAAAGTGAACACTATCAAGGTTTTTATATTGAAAACGAAACAGAATCGGTTTTTCAGGTAAATAAGTATCCTCCAATTGAAAGCTAAAGCTTTTTAATTCTATTTCGGCCATTAAAGCTATGCACTGTCTTGCTCCGAAACTCTTTGCTTCCTGTTTTTCTTTACAGAGATCATGAGCTTTTTTTAGGTACCCTCTTTTTTGATCGGATTCACTTATGAAATTGTATTGACTACCCCACTGAAAATACAACTGGGCAATTCGGTAATCAATTTCATCCTGTGATTCAGATTCTTTAAAAGAAATAGAGAATTCTTGTAAAGCGGTTAAAAACAAACTGTCTTTTAGGTCAGAATTAGATTGACTGTAAGCAAATTCTAAGCGGTCTAAATTAAAATCAATCAGCACACTAGGGTCTTTATCGTTCTCTCTCAGCTTTAGTATATTTTGAAAAATTTTGAAGGCTTTTAAAGACGAAGAGTTGCTGTCTATTGCAGAAAATTCAAGGTCAATAAAATCATTAATAGGTGAAAAAATGGCATAATTATCAGGTTCAAACTCCTTGATTGGTTTTACCAATGAACCTTCATTTCGTTGAAAGTAACTTAAAGCCCGTGATGCTAAAAAATCATAGAGGGAAGGCCTCAATGAAATGCTAGATGCTAAATTGTCTGATTTATTTTGAGTGTTTAAAATGGGTTTAAAAGAAGACGTTGGGAATTGACTGAGTTCATTTATCGGATTCAAAGAGGCTAAGTAATGCTGATTAATTTTATTTATAATTCGATCTAAATCCCATGTTCTTACATCATCGGGAGTATAATTAGTTGTTGTAGTTCGATCTTTAAATTTCCAACGATTTTGATTGTAATATTGAAAGTACAATTCTGCGGTAGCTGAATGCAACAGTTGTTTCAAAGGAAGGGCGGCTTGCTCAAGTTGTGATTCATAAGCAGTAATAATCTTTAGGCTTGATTCTTCTTCAATGTGGTTGGAATATTTAGAGCGATAAGCCAATGCCTTAAACACCTGATTGATGTTGTTTTCACTGATTGCTTTTTCAAGAATTTGATTGCTTTTTTCAATGATGGACTTTCCCAAGCCCTTGGTTTCCATTTTCTTTATTACTTGCCAATCTTCCTCATAATCTGAGTAAGTAACAGTTTTAGAAACTGCTGAGGAAGAGGAGTTTATTTTCTTGCAGCCTGAAAAGCCAATTATTAGCAATGCTGCGTACCATAAAATTTTATTCCAATGCATGTATTTGATTTTACTTTGTTTTACAAACTTGATACCAAAAGATTTGTTGTATGCAAGATTGATGCAATTATAAGACTTTCAGAAG
>CAYPJC010000338.1:0-2793 GCA_964410855.1 uncultured Flavobacteriales bacterium
TATATTAAATTGATAAGTTCCTCCGTTCTTTTGAATTTCAATATTATATTCTCCTTTATTATTCGTTTCATAAACTCCAACTGTTTCATTAGTTGCCTTATCTATAACAGTAATCTTTGCTTTACTTAGGCTAGGGTTGTTTTCAGCAATAAATTTCCCTTTAATAACCGATAATTCAATTGGCTTTCGATCAACCAAAACTTTATATACTGTGTACTTTCCAGCTTCATTAGTCCTATTCGAAGCAAAGTATGCCATAACATGATCCTTATCTGTAACGAATAATACATCATCACCAGTAGAACAAAAAGCAAAATCTAAATTCTCAGGTTTGGTCCATTGTCCGGAGGTAAGATCGAATGTACTTTTAAATAAATCAAACCCGCCCATACTATTATGCCCTTTCGAGGCAAAATAAAGTGTTCTGCCGTCAGGATGAATAAATGGATAATCCTCATCAAATGGAGTATTAATTGATTCTCCTATACTCACACCTTCACTCCAACTGCCATTACCAAGCTTTATAGACTTATAGATATCTCTTCCATTCTCTCCTTTCTTACCGTAACTTGAATAGTATACCTCATTGGCATCCTTCGGTAAATAAATTACTGACTTTTCATCAACTTTTCGATCATACTTTGACTTAAAATCTTCGGGTTTTGCAAGTAATTTACCATCAATTCCATCTAATTCATAAACTCTAAAAAAATCTTTTTTAGAGATTACTTGTCTTTCTAAAACTTGTACTTCATTGAGTTTAGATAGCAGTTGATTGCCATTTTTACACATTTCTATCTTTCTATCCAGTTGATACTTTTGTTTTTGATCAGTGGATGCTTTTGATTTAAATCTACTGTAATACTTAACTGCCTTTCCAAAATCATAATTCAAATGATTCGCCCTTCCAAGGTAATAATAAGCCAAAGGATCAACTCCACTTTTAGATACTGCGAATTTCAAGTAAGTTAAAGGTTTTGTTTTATCTCCGTCAGCGTAAAGCAGACAAGCACCATAACGGTAATTATAGGTAGGGTCTTGCGGATATAAACTCAATAGTTGAGCAAATAGGGGTTCCGCTTCTACAAACTTTTCGTTTTCAAAAAGCTCTGATGCCTTCTCTTTAAGTTCATCTTCTGATTTAAAATCATTTTGTGCCAAAAGGCCAAATGAGAAGAAGAGTATTGGGAGGCTTATTAGTACAAGTTTTCTCTTCATCGATTATTTTATGAGAATGGAAGCTAAAATACAAAGATTCATAGAATTGAGTCTAATTATGATGTTTGTTTTCATTTTCATGAACAATATTTTGTGTACAATGAATTTTCAAAGATAAATGAAAAGCTTAATAATCGCTATCAAATTCCCGTTTAAAATCCCTTACATCTCTTTCTGTTCCAAACATATATGTAAAGGGATCTTCACCTTTCTTATTATTATACTTCCTATCGTCGCGTTTCATCTCTTTTATTTGTGTATTAAATTCTTTATTTGAAGAAATTACTTTCATTAAATTCCTCCTATAGTTGAAGTAGTACCAATTATTTTCATCGATTTCAATATAAATGTCAACAATATCGCCACTTCTCTTTTTAGTAATTAGGATTCCTCCATCAACATATTTGTTAATCTCTTCCTTATTCATATTGGTAATTCCCAATTTTCCAAAAGATTTATAAGTGTTGTTGCTTTCGTTCCATTTAAATTTTGCGTCACTAAAAACAAATCGCTTATTCAATTCATCCGGTAATCGCTTAATTTTCCCATTTAAACTTAATTGGGTAACTATCTCATCGGCAGCTTCTGAACCAAGTACTTCTTTTAAAGCTTTTTCATATGTTTTTCGACCAAAGTCAACTGTCTTAAGATTGATATTTTCATTGATTTTCTCAGCCATTTTTTTCATCAGATTATCATCCATAAAAAAGTCAATCGTTAGTAACAAATCAAAAACAGCAGCATTGTCCACTAAATCATGGGCAATATTTCCGGCAGAATTGAATTTTACATTTCCAGATCTAGCTCCAAGATCTATAGACCCTTCTCCATATACTTTACAAGAATTAACTCCTAGACTCAAATAATTTCCTTCCAAAGAATTTTCATTAATCTTTTCTTTTGATCCAATCCTGTACTCTTTTGAACGCTCATCGAAATGCAAAAATCCATAGGCTGGAAGTACATTTATATCACTATAATTTTCTCTTTTGGACAAAAATCCGGAGTAAAGAAATATAGAATCTATATTTAAGTTAATGCTCGAAGCAATAAATGCTCCACTTGTATCTCGCATAGCAGTATCTATTGGAATATAAATTTCATTTGGATCAACCTCAGATTCAAAATTAATCCAAAGTCGAGCTAAACTTTCACAATCGTGATTAATTCTAGTAGCTCCGTCAAATACTAAAAATTGTTTACTTCCAAATAATTTAACTCCTCCATCAAAGGCAAAATATGGGCTCAACATAAAATCTATTGAATCTGAAATATTTCCTACTCCAATTGTCTGACCTGTTGTATCTACAGTTATGCTATGTAAATAAATAGTTTGCTTGTTTTTATCGGCATCAACATAATCAATATTCCCTGAAGAGGTATAGCTTTTCCTACCAAGTACATTTGTGTTAGCATTATACACTTTGTGATATTTTGTAATACTGTTGGTTTCAATTATTGAATTGACTAGTGGATCCATCTTTGCATTTTTACGTACAATTACTTCACCACTATCCGGATAAATAAGGGCATCTGCCGAATTCATAAACAATACATCTTTAGCGACTATAACGT
>CAYPJC010000339.1:0-2792 GCA_964410855.1 uncultured Flavobacteriales bacterium
CAATGGTTAAATAAGTTATTATTCAACTGATTGTTGATAAATCTATCCAATAAAAGAGTTCGCATTAATCTCAAAAATCTCAATAGGAGTTTTATTATTTAATAGTCTTTCAAATAAGTAACTAATTTTATAATATAATGATAAAACCAATCTTATAATCAATGTAATGGGTAAGAGTAGAGTTTGTTTGGCTTTTTAAATTAGAAGTATTTTCATCATTTCTAACAACATTGTAGTTTGACAAACTTCCTGCATATGAGGTAACCCCTAAATCAATCCAGAAAATGCTTTCTTTGTCATAGTTGAAAAAAATAGTAGGATTTAATAATACTCCTCCTCCTAATCCCATATTAAAAGCGCCGCTTTGAGTGTTAAATTCTCCTTCATACTCAAGCTCATCAGCAACAGGACAATGAGCTGCCATTATGCTTGTATAAAAAAGTGTGGTACCTATTTTACCTTCTCCATAAAATCGAGTCCATTCTAAGTCTAAAAGCTCATACCTAACAAATCCATGTAGGGTAATAAATCCATTGTCCTCAATAACATTGACTTTAGTTTCCTGATAATCCATCATATATTCATCAGAAGAATAGGAGGCCATTCCGACCTCTAAACCATATGAAAATCGTGAATCTTTCAAGCTTCTCATATAACTCCCGGATATTCCGAAAGGAGTGCCTTCGATATTGTCATTAAATGAGGAAGTTAGGGTGTAAGCCTTTAAATTAAGGCTTAAGATATTTTCTTGTGCCTTTCAAGCGCTTAAAGAAATGAGTAGAATGAAAATTAAAAGAGCTGTATTTTTCATTATCTAATTTTATGATTGGTTTAGATTTTAAATATAATTAATAATATCTATTTAAATATTATTATAATGTTAAGTTGCTCTTTTATAGAGTTTTATGATTAATTTGGACAGATTTAAACTTCTTAGCCTTTAGCTACCAAATTGACCTGTAAACTTGTAAAGTTTTTAAATAAAGTTTTGTTAAAACTTCTGTTAATAAATTATGTTTGAAATTTTAAAAAATGTGCAAATTCTAGGTACTTTAGGTGCTTCAATAGATTTTATGGCAGAAGAGGTTCAATATACGGAAGACAATATTCGCTCGCTTGATTGGAAGGAGCATATTCGAATGCGACCAGGCATGTACATTGGTAAGTTGGGAGATGGAACAGCTTATGACGATGGAATTTATGTATTGATAAAAGAGGTGCTCGACAATTGTATCGATGAATTTGTAATGGGTAATGGACGTACCATTGAAGTTTCCATCAAAGACAAAACGGTTAAGATTAGAGATTACGGAAGAGGAGTTCCCCTAGGAAAAGTGGTTGATGTTGTTTCTAAAATTAATACTGGAGGTAAATACGATTCTAAGGCTTTTAAGAAATCAGTTGGTCTAAACGGCGTGGGCACAAAGGCAGTAAATGCACTGTCCAATTACTTTAGAATTGAGTCAAGCAGAGACGATAAAACAAAAGTGGCTGAATTCTGCAGAGGTGAGCTTACTTTGGATGGAGATATAGAGGCTTCTACAAAAAGAAAAGGCACGAAGGTGATCTTTACCCCAGATGAAGAAATATTTCACACTTATCAATTTAGAACACAGCATGTGGAGCGGATGTTGTGGAATTACGTATACCTGAATCGAGGACTCACCATTATTTTTAATGGGGAAAAGTATCAATCAGAAAGAGGTTTGTATGACTTGTTAGAAAAAAACATGTCGGATGAACCTATATATCCTATTATACACATAGAAGAAGAAGACATAGAAGTAGCAGTGACACATACCAGCTCTTATGGTGAGGAATATTATTCTTTTGTAAATGGGCAACACACCACTCAAGGGGGAACACATCAAGCCGCATTTAGAGAGGCTTATGTAAAAACAATTCGAGAGTATTTTCAGAAGGATTACGATACAGTAGATATCCGTTCTTCCATCGTTGCAGCAGTAAGTGTTAAGGTAATGGAACCTGTTTTTGAATCTCAAACAAAAACAAAATTAGGATCAAATGATGTCGGGCCTGATGGGCCTTCGATGAGGGCTTTTGTTACAGATTTCTTAAAGAAACACCTCGATAACTTCTTACATAAGAACCCTGCTGTAGCAGATGCCTTGCAAAAGAAAATATTGCAATCTGAAAGAGAGCGTAAAGACTTAGCGGGTATTAAGAAATTAGCAAGAAAGAGAGCCAAAGAGGTAAGTCTTCACAATAAGAAATTAAGAGATTGTCGATCACACTTAAGTGATGGTAAAGGTGCTTTTGAAGAAACTACTTTATTTATTACTGAGGGAGATTCTGCATCAGGATCCATTACAAAGGTGAGAGATGTGAATACACAAGCTGTTTTTAGTTTGAAAGGGAAACCTCTAAATTGCTTTGGATTAACTAAGAAGATCGTTTATGAAAATGAAGAATTTAATTTGCTACAAGCTGCTCTAAACATCGAAGATGGATTAGATGATTTAAGGTATAATAAGGTTGTATTAGCAACAGATGCTGATGTAGATGGAATGCATATTCGATTACTCTTAATTACCTTTTTTCTTCAGTTTTTTCCTGATTTGGTAAAAAATGGTCACCTCTATGTGTTATCAACACCCTTATTTAGAGTGAGAGATAAAAAGCAGACCTTTTATTGTTATAGTGATCAGGAAAGACTAATTGCAATTGATAGTTTGAAGGGAAAACCTGAGATAACACGATTTAAGGGATTGGGCGAGATTTCTCCGGATGAGTTTAAAAACTTTATTGGTGAAGAAATGAGATTAGAACCA
>CAYPJC010000340.1:0-2790 GCA_964410855.1 uncultured Flavobacteriales bacterium
ACCGCTGGCAAATAGAACTTTCCTAAATAAGCTGCATTGAGTAACACTCTGTATGTTTTGCTTTTATTCTTTGGCAATTTAAAATAAGTGTAAACTCGGTCATCTCGAATATCTTGATAATCCGGTTTATCTCGCATTAGATTAGAAGTTGTCTCATCCATCCTAAAATTTCTAATTTCCCAACCTGACGGAAAGAGTTGACTAATTGCCATTTCATTGTAATCACTGTTTGCACCGCCAGGATGTCTTACTCGAACTTCAGCAATAAAATCTGTTCCTTGTTTAATGCTTGATGGATCGAGTGATGTACCATCCATATTTAGATAGTTTACTTGCATACTCAAACGACTGTCTGAATCTACATTTACACCATTTAAGGGAACCCCACTTAGGCTAAGCTGAACAAAGAGCGTTCTATTACCCTCATTTTTGAGCTCTATCTTGCCTTTCTTCATTGGCAATTTAGTTTGTTCAATAAAATTGTCGGTATCAAAAGATTTGCCAACTCCATTGATAGTTAGCTCGTATTGCATGCTTTGATCATCGCCTTCAGCACTCACAAAATTCGCAATAGCCAATAAGCCATAAGCGGTGGTTTGTGTACTCATCCATCTTTCTGAACTTAGTTGTTCGGCTATGCGATCCATCACCAGCTTTCCTTTTAATTTATCTCCAATTAATTGTAGGGACTCTAGAATCATAGCTTGATCTCGAGTTTGACTACCATAAGTATAGGAAGTTTGATTCGCTTCTCCCTCTAGGGATAAACTAGCAATCAGTGTCTGTGCAACATTCTTTTTATTGGCTAATGCATAAGCTGCCGCTAATCTCCATTTAGATGCTTCATATAGACTAGTTTGCTCTCTTAATCTATTCATGGCACCCATAGCAGGTTTTCCTGCAAGTGCTAAGGTATAGAGTCGGTAGGCTTGTTCTAACTCTTGGCTTTTCTTTCGCCATGAATATTGATAATCTGAATTATTTGGTGTCCATGAATTTGCAGTTCTAGCTTGATATCTTAACCAATCCGTATACAATCCTGTAGGTAAAAGGTACCCTTTTGTCTTTGCCTCCATCATAAAGTGTCCCGCATAAGAGGTTCCCCAAGAACTAGCTTCTACATGACCAGGCCAATAAGAAAACCCTCCATTTCCTAATTGAAAGCTTCGTAATTTATTTAATGCATCTGTCACATTGGTCTGAATCTCATTCTTTCGTTCTTTTGAAAGCTTCATTAATTCACTTAAATACAGCTGCGGGAATGCTGCCGAAGTCGTTTGTTCAATACATCCATGAGGATAGCGAATCAAATAATTCAGACGTTTTTCCAGATTCAAAGGTGGGATGCTTGAAACTTCAACAGCTCCTTTATTGGTTCCTTTTATTCCAATCGGTTCATAATCGGCAGACCATGTCTTTCCTGCTTCAATTACGACACCAATTGTATGGTCTATTTCAGGGTTTGGCAATCGAACCCCAATTTCAATTTCATGGGTAGCCTTCTCTCCATTTCCACTAACCATAACTTTTACCTTTCCTACCCCAATATTTTCACTGACTTTCAAATCAAAGTAAACCACCTGATCTCCGATTTTAGAAAAATGTATTTCTTGTTGCTTTTTTGCCAAGCTAAAAAACTCATTTGTTTCTACTGAAATTGTTACTTTATCAATCTCTTTATCCATTGAAAAAACAGTGACTGGTAATTTCAATGTTTCGGTAGGACTCACCACTCTTGGTAATGTGGCTAACACCATCAAAGGTTTCTTAACAGCTGTAGTTTTATCAGCTGCACCATATGCTCCTTTATTCCCTGCTATTACCATGGTTCGAACCGAACCCACATAATTGGGCATAATAAACTGATGTTCATTTTCATCGCCTTCATCTAATTCAAATGGGCCTAGGAATCGAACAACTGGTTCAAAACGATTGGCTTTATTTCCTTCTCCAGCATTTAAAGCATCGTCTCCTCCTAAAGCCAGTAAACCAGAAATTTCACCACTGAATGCCCCCATAACGTATTGGTACAAATCCCACGTTTTAACTCCCAAGGCCTCTCGCTTGTAAAAATAAGGCCATGGGTTAGGCGTTTTAAATCGAGTCAGGTCTAATAGACCTTCATCTACAATAGCAATTGTATAAGTCATAGCTTTCCCATCCTTCTCAGAAACACTAAGCTTTACCTTTTGTTCAGGCTCCAATTCATCTGGCATTTCAAGAATTGGATTCAAATGTGTACTCAGTGCTTCAACGGAAATATTTTGCACCCCATACATTCGAATAGGTAAATCATTAACTGTATTGGCATGAGGTTGAATTAATGTTAAATGAGCATACACATTTGGAGCCATATCTGCTGTAGCTTTAAAAGAAATGCCTTCTTTAATTTCAGATGCTTCTTTCCAGAAACGTTCAACAATTTCTGATCCCGATTCAATACTGACCAGTACCCTTCCTTCTTTAATCTCTGGTAATTTTAGAACAATATCTTCTCCTACTTCATACTTCTCTTTTTCAGCATTAAAACTTAGCATCTCCGCACCTCCCGGATTATTAGCTCCTGCATTATCCCACCATCCTTTATAGGTTAAATAAAAGGTAGCTCCAGTAACATGACCAGAAACTGGATCAGTTATTTGAATTAACTTTCTCCCCCACCTATCCTTATCAAAACTCATCTGATAAAGCGCTTTCCCATCACCCGAATTGATGGTTTCGGTTTTAATTAGATTTTTGATGATATTGTTAACGAAACGAGAAAAATAAACACCATCACTTCTTTCCCAC
>CAYPJC010000341.1:0-2787 GCA_964410855.1 uncultured Flavobacteriales bacterium
TGGAGTTGCATTTGCCAAAGCAGTACAAAAACCAAATTTTGATTTTAAAGAATAAGCAGTCATCAAAAATCCTAAGATCAAAAGCCGAGGCCGAATTAATATTAAGTAATGTAAATAGGAATAGCTTTCTTGTATTGCTTGACGAGAAGGGAACCTCATATACTTCAACGCAATTTTCCTCATTTATTCAAAAACGAATGAATAGCGGAATCAAGGAATTAACATTCGTCATAGGTGGTGCGTTTGGATTTAATCAAGCCATTTATGATCTTGCAAATACAAAATTGACTTTATCAAACATGACTTTTACACACCAAATGGTTAGATTGATATTTGTAGAGCAGCTTTATCGAGCTTTGACAATACTAAAGGGAGAAAAATATCATCATTAGAATTACTGCAAATTAGTTTTGACAGGATATACTCAAATCAAATAGCTTTTCGGTTTTTTATCTTGTCCTTTTTCTCTGCGTTAAAAAATGAAACCGTAACTAAGGTTATGCTTGAATTTTTTGCCTTGTTAAAGAAAAAAATTACTTACGCCAAAATTCCCGAAAAGCTATTTGATTTGAGTAAAATTGGTTTTTTGCCAATTCCAAGCAGTGCTTAACATATCACTTAATTTATATTCAGCAACCCAACCTAAAACCTCTTTTGCATATTCATTATTAGCATAAATACTCTCTACATCTCCATTCCGCCGTTTACCTATCACATATGGGACTTTAACATTATTAACTTTTTCAAAGCTTGTAATCATCTCAAGAACTGAGGTTCCAATTCCACTTCCTAAGTTTATCACTTGATTTCTAAATGGGATAGATTTATCAAAAATCTTTTGAAGTGCTTTTACATGAGCTTTAGCAATATCGCAAACATGAATATAATCTCTAATGCAACTTCCATCTTTAGTATTATAATCAGATCCGAAAACAGTTATTTTATCTCTTAAACCTGCTGCTGCTTGGGTAATTAAAGGTATGAGATTATCTGGTTTATTGCTTAAAGCTTCTCCAATTAAGGAAGATGGGTGAGCACCGGCAGGATTAAAATACCTTAACGAAACAGACTGGAACTTCTCGTTTGCCTTTGAAAAGTCGGCAATAATATCTTCACCCATTTGTTTCGTTCTAGCATAAGGAGATTCTGCCTTTCCAAATATATTTTTTTCAGTTACAGGAAGGTTTTTAGGATTACCATAAATTGAGCAGGAGCTAGAAAATATAAATTTATTAACTCCAAATTTTTCCATAGTATTAAGGACATTAATTAAGGAGTTTAAATTGTTATCGTAATAAAGATTCGGCTTTGCGAGAGAATCAGGAACCGACTTTAGAGCAGCAAAATGAATGACTGCATCAATTTGGTGATTTCCAAACAATTCCTCAACACTCTTTTTGTCAGTTAGGTCAAGTTGAATTATTTCTGGTTTCAATCCGCAAATTTTTTCAATCCTGTTATAGTTGTCTGGATTAGAATTAGAATAATTATCTACTGAAATTATTTTTTCAAATCCTGCTGCGACCAATTCAATAATTGTATGAGAACCAATATAACCTGCACCTCCTGTAATTAATATCTGCCCCACTTATTTATTTTTAATTGGATAAAGTAATTACTATTTACGTTTTGAATGCGTAATAATTTAATAATTGCTCACTTTTCTAATGATTCAACTTTACAAACTATTATATAAAGTCAAAGATACTTTTACTTTCAAATTATGCTAATATTGTAAGCTATATTATTGAGAATATATTTTAATTATGAATTCAAAAATAAAATTTGCAATTGTTGGTGTAGGTAGAATAGGGAAACGCCATGCAAGCATGGTTAAACTCAATGATGAAGCACAGTTAGTAGGGCTTATAGATTCAGATAGTTCACTTAAAGAAGGTATTGAAGACGAGTTTGGAGTTCCTTTCTTTTCTGATTTAAATGATTTTTTATCCTCGGGAATTAAAGTTGATGTTATTAATGTTTGTACACCAAACTATCTACATGCATCACAATCAATTATTGCTTTAAAAAATAATTGCCATGTCGTGGTTGAAAAACCAATGGCATTGTCAAAATTAGATGCAGAAAAGGTAATGCATGAATCATTGCAAGTAAATAAGCGTGTTTTCTGTGTGATGCAAAACAGGTACAGCCCTCCTTCCCGTTGGCTAAAGGAAATTGTAAGTAAGAATCTTTTGGGTGATGTTTACATGGTTAATATCAATTGTTTCTGGAATAGAGATGCTGATTATTACCAAGGCGGTGATCCTTCCTATTGGAAAGGTAAAATGGCAAAAGATGGGGGTACCTTGTTTACTCAATTTAGCCACTTCTTAGATACTATGTATTGGTTGTTCGGAGACATTACTAACATCAAGGCAAGTTTTTATGATTTCAACCATCAAGAAACTACCGAATTTGAAGACTCTGGTATTGTTCAATTTGATTTTGTTAATGGGGGCGCAGGAAGTATTAATTATTCAACATCTGTTTATGGCCAAAACATGGAGAGTAGCTTATCTATTATTGGGGAGAAAGGCAGTGTAAAAATTGGGGGGCAATACATGAATGAAATTGTTTATTGCCATATAAAAGACTATGAACAGCCAATTCTAGAAGAAACATTACCGCCTAACGATTATGGCAAGTATAAAGGAAGTGCGGCAAATCATCAATTTGTTATTCAAAATGTTGTTGATACATTATTGAACAATGAATCTGTTACTACCAACAGCTTAGAAGGTCTAAAAGTGGTCGAAATTATTGAAAACATTTATAAGCATAAAA
>CAYPJC010000342.1:0-2761 GCA_964410855.1 uncultured Flavobacteriales bacterium
AATTAATTAATTGCAATCAAATTACTTTGCTTTAAAACGGAAAGCGATAAAAATGATTCCACTTTGGCGATGTTGCTCATGTCGAACAGCTGATCCATCATAAATTCGCGGTATTTCTCCATATCATTTAGCAGAATTTTTAATATAAAATCTGAATCGCCAGTTACATAATGGCATTCCAATACTTGAGGAATTGTAATTATTTGTTCGGTAAACTGCTTCACCAACTCCTTAGAATGATCTTTCAAAGAGATATGGGCAAAGGCATATAGTTTCTTTCCAAGTTTATCTGCATTCAAAACTGCCGCATAATGATCAATGATTCCGGCCTTTTCTAATTTCTTTACCCGTTCGAAAATAGGAGTAGTGGACATGCCCAATTTTTGAGCAAGTTCCTTGATGGTAATTCTTCCATCTTTCTGAAGAAACTCCAGTAATTGGGCATCAATTTGATCTATTTTTTTCATGGTATTTAGAATTAAAACCTATTAAGTTGATTTAAAGTAGAATAAATTGCCTATATATTCTTTCAAATATAGTAATTATAGATTATTATTCTGTTTCTCAATATATCTTTAGTTTATTTTGTAATTGAATTCTATTTTTGAGGCTGATTATTCTAAGTTCTTAATTATGGCAAATATAGAAGTCAAACTTCCTAAAATGGGAGAAAGCATTGCAGAAGCTACCGTCCTCAATTGGTTGAAACAGGAAGGCGATGTAGTAGAAAAAGACGAATCAATTCTAGAGGTAGCTACTGATAAGGTTGATTCTGAAATTCCAGCTCCAGAGTCAGGAATACTTCAAAAACACCTCGTAGAACTTAACCAAGTTGTCAAAATAGGAGCAACAATTGCGCTTATTAAAACCGATGGAAAGTCAGTTGCTAAGAAAGAAGAATCGCTTAAAGTAGAGCAAAAACAAACAACTATTTCTCACGAAGATTCAGACATTTCAAGATTTGATGAGGCTGGACGATTTTATTCACCTTTGGTAAGAAGCATGGCTGAAAAGGAAGGAATTTCTTTTGAAGATTTGAGTCAAATTGAAGGAAGCGGCAACAACGGCAGAGTATTAAAGAATGACTTGAGGACTTATTTGGATTCTGGTAAAAAATCCGGTTCTAAATCAATTCCAAAAGCAACGACATCAAGTTTCACTGGCGCCCGCCTGCCGGACGGACAGGGACATGAAGTAATTGAAATGGATCGCATGCGTAGTATGATTGCCGACCATATGGTACATTCCAAACATACTGCTCCACATGTTACTTCTTATGTTGAATCGGATGTTACCAATATTGTGAAATGGCGAGAAAAGAATAAAGATGCTTTCTTAAAGAAACACGGACAAAAAATTACCTATACGCCAATTTTTGTAGAGGCTGTGGTTCATGCTTTACAAGAATTCCCCTTAATCAATGTTTCAGTTGAAGGAAAAAAAATCATCGTTAAAAAGGATATTAATATTGGCTTAGCAGCTGCACTTCCAAATGGAAACTTAATTGTTCCAGTGATACGGAATGCCGATCGCCAAAATTTATTGGGATTAGCTGCATCGGTAAATGATATTGTTAATAGAGCCCGAACAAACAAATTAAAGCCAGACGAAATTTCGGGCAGCACATTTACTATAAGTAATGTTGGAACCTTCAGAAACATTATGGGCACGCCAATTATTAATCAACCTGAAGTAGCTATTTTGGCTACAGGCGCTATTCGAAAAAGAGCTGTGGTGGTTGAATCTGACTATGGTGATGTAATCGCTATAAGACACATGATGTATTTGTCACTCTCTTTTGACCACCGTGTGGTTGATGGAAATTTAGGAGGCTCATTTTTAGCTCGGATTGGTGACTACCTCGAGGCCTTTGATTCAAATAGATCAATTGGGTGAGAGAATAATAGAAAAAGACTAAGGATGAGGGATGAAAGATTAAGGATGAAAGATGAAGGGATGTAGGATAAAAGATTAAGGATTAAGGATGAAAGATATAGGATAAGGGATGTAAGATGAAAGACTAAAGATAAAGGATGAAAGATTAAAGATGAAGGATTAAGGGATGTAGGATAAAAGATTAAGGATGAAAGAGATTAAAAACTAAAGTTTGAGGATTAAAAATTAAGGATATAGATATGGAAAAGTATCAGCAATTTGAGGATTTGAGAGTATGGCAATCTGCGCAAGAGCTCTACAAACTTACTTCAAAGCTTTTTAATGATTCTAAACAGTTCTTTTTTAGAGATCAGATTTTGAGAGCTGCTTTATCGGTTTCTAACAATATAGCTGAGGGTTTTGAGCGTAAGAGTAATAAAGAGTGGATCTACTTTTTGTATGTAGCTAAAGGTTCATGCGGAGAAGTAAGGTCTATGTTGTATTTAGCAGAAGATCAAAATATGATTAATAAGATTGAAAAAGAAGAAGTGCAACAAATGGCAATGAATGTATCTAAAATGCTAGGCTCATTGATTAATGCATCTAAGGAAAATGGCTGAAGACTAAAGAGGAAGGATGAAAGAGGAAGGATGAAAGATTAAGGATGAGGGATTAAAGATGAAGGATTAAAGATTAAGGATGAAAGATGAAGGATGAAAGATGAAGGATGAAAGAGATTAAAAACTAAAGTTTAAGGATTAAAAACTAAAAATTAAAAACTAAAGTTTGAAGCAATAAAAAAACTATGAGTAAAATAAATAAGAAGATTCTAAAGAAAGCATTTGAACTCATGTCTACGGCGAAAAGCATGACGGAGTACTATGAG
>CAYPJC010000343.1:0-2759 GCA_964410855.1 uncultured Flavobacteriales bacterium
CAAACGAAATTTATTTCTGAGGTCTTCAAAAGAAAGGTCTGACTGCGGGAAAAAGGTTTGTCGGTAAGTGGGTTTATAGTTTTCAAATGCAGTATCTAATACAGAAGGAGGCAAATGAGCCGTTAAATATGCATTCCAACTGCTCGCATTGATTTCTTTTTGCCAAACAGAGTTTCTTTTATTTAAACAAAAAGTGTCATTCACTGATCTTAAATAATACAAGGGTTTGCTCCAAACATCTTCCGAGTTAACGGTTTGTCCGCCACAATTGGAGTGAAATGCAGCGGTAATTAATTGGATGTCACTATCTACAATTACCGCACCTCTGGTTTGCATGGCAGCCTCAATAATAGGGGTATAAAAAGTTTTTCCATGGTAAGCTTGGCAATGTACTTCATCGCATAGATTATAGCCTTCCACTAAATGTCGTTGCGTATTTGAAAGAGCATACGTTCTACAAATGATTGCTTGTAATTTCAAGTATTCCTTGGGTGGTTTCCTGCCAACTTCGGCTTCTACTACACCGGCAACGTAGTTATCTAAATCAATGTTATTGATCAAGCTCATTTCATTTCTTAAAGCCACCACTTTTAAGTTATCATCATACCTTCTTTCTAAACCATTTGGAGATATGCTTTTAATCATAAAATGATTGTACCATCCAATTCCCATTAAATTAACTTTGCGGTAATTCCCCAAGACTTTTCCGTTCTCCTTAATCTGGATTTCCCCCTCTACATAACGAATAGACAGCTTCGACTTAGAATCTAATTCTTTTAGCTTACCATGTTCAGTGAATATGACATACTTACCTGCACGTGGTGTAAAGTTGAAAGAGCTTACTTTTTTAGAGGCAAAAATTCCGATATTGATGAATTCTGCTTTTACTAGATAGGAGCTAAGAATTAGGAAGATTAGAAGGATTTTCTTCATTCTTTATTCATGGATGCAATTATAAGTTTGGCAGTTCGAGCTGATGCTCCGCCGCCACCTAATTTGGTTTTTAATTTTTTAAAGTTATCTAGCATTTGCGTTCGATATGCTTCATCGTGAAGCAGTTTTCCCAATTCTTCTTTTAATAACTTCTCGTTGAGGTGTTTTTGAATTAATTCTTTAACTACTTCTTCATCCATAACTAAGTTGACTAAAGAAATATAATCTACCTTAATTAGCTGCTTAGCAATTTGATACGATATGAAACTGCCTTTGTAACAAACTACTTCGGGTACATTAAAGATGGCCGTTTCTAGAGTAGCTGTCCCCGATGTTACTAAAGCAGCAGAGGCCAATTGAAAGAGGTCATATGTCCGGTTTTTAACCACTTTTAAGCCGGGATACTGCTCTATGAAAGGATCAAAGAACTCGAAATCCAAGCTAGGTGCTGCTCCTATAACAAATTGGTAATCCTTGAAATGCTCAGTCTGCTTGAGCATGATTGGCAACATAATGCTAATTTCTTGTTTCCTGCTGCCTGGTAAAAGCAGCACGATTGGCTTTTCATTTAAGCTTAATTCAGACCTCAATTCAATGTTTCTTTCTTCTGAAGTATCTCTTTTTTTGATTGCATCAAGCAAAGGATGGCCGACATAATCAACTTCATAGTCGAATTTCTTATAGAACTCTTTCTCAAAAGGTAAAATCACAAACATTTGGTCAATTAACCGCTTGAATTTATAAGCTCTTTTTTGATTCCATGCCCATACTTGTGGCGAAATGTAATAGAAAACTTTTATTCCTAATGATTTTACAAATTCCGCAATTCTTAAGTTAAAGCCAGGGTAATCAATTAAGATTACAGCATCAGGCTGATGGTTTTCAATATCAGTTTTACAAAACTTAATATTTTTAAGGATGGTTCTAATGTTTGCAATTACTTCAATGAAACCCATAAAATCTAAATCCTTGTAGTGCTTTACAAGTTCACCACCAGTATTTTGCATCAAGTCTCCGCCCCAACATCTGAAGGTTGAATCTTTTTGTTCTGCCTTGATAGCTCTAATAAGATTTGAGCCGTGTAAGTCTCCTGAAGCTTCTCCTGCTATTACATAGTACTTCATTTTTAATTCTCAATTTTTTACTTATTCATCTTTCAACCTCAATTTTTAATTCTCAATCTTTAGTCTTTCATCTTTCATCTTTCATCCTTCAACTTCAACTTCAACTTCAAACTTACTCCAGCGTGCCAGTCATAAATTGATTAATCATTACAATAAATGCAAAAATCAAGGTTGCAAAAATCACGCCTCTTGCTGCTCGATCGTTTTTGGTTTGATAGAAAAAGAAAAAAGTTCCCAAATTAACAATCGCGCATAGGCTTAGGAGTTTAAATAGGATTGATTGAAATACCATTTTTCTTAAAAACATAGGCACAGTAAGATAGGCGTATGAAGAAAGGTAGAAGAAAAATAGGACTACTAAGGGCAGTAATACTCCTAATAATAGTCCAACCCATAATTTATCAACTTTTCGGTTCATTGCTCAATCGATTTAAATTTTTCTATCTGCTTGTGGGCAGTAACATCAAATTGAACGGGAACTATGGATACGTAATTGTTCTTTAATGCCCATTCATCAGTATCGGTTTTATCTTTTTCGTGGTTAACGAACTCTCCTGTTAACCAATAGTAGGCATTCCCCGAAGGATCATGACGTTCTTCAAATTTTTCTTCCCACATGGCATTGGCTTGCCTACAAACTTTTATTCCATTAATGAGGTCACTGCTAACTGCAGGGAAATTTACATTGAGACAAAGGTTAGA
>CAYPJC010000344.1:0-2718 GCA_964410855.1 uncultured Flavobacteriales bacterium
GTAGAAAATTAGCTGCAAGAGTCTTAAGAACTTGGGTGGAGGATTTTGTTGATGAGGATACGGGAGAAGTTGTATCTATTGAACGAAATGAAGTTGTTATCGATAGAGAAACAATTATTGAGAAAGAGCATATTGATGCAATTTTAGAAGCTGGTGCAAAAACAATCATCCTACATAAGGAAGATGTTAATTCAGCTGATTTTGCTATTATTTACAATACACTTCAAAAAGATCCTTCGAATTCAGAAAAAGAAGCTGTTGAGCATATTTACAGACAATTACGTAACTCAGAGCCGCCAGATGAAGAGACAGCTAGAGGCGTTATTGATAAATTATTCTTCTCTGAAACTCGTTATGATTTAGGTGAAGTTGGACGTTATAGAATAAATAAAAAATTAGGCTTAAACATTGAGCCAAATACAAAAGTATTAACTCGCGAGGATATCATTTCAATTATCAAGTATTTGATTGAATTGATTAACTCAAAGGCAGATGTAGATGATATTGATCACTTGAGTAATCGTCGTGTACGAACAGTAGGTGAGCAGTTGTATAACCAATTTGGTGTTGGTTTGGCCCGCATGGCAAGAACTATTCGTGAACGAATGAATGTTCGAGATAATGAAGTGTTTACTCCTGCAGATTTAATTAATGCAAAGACTTTATCTGCTGTAATTAATTCTTTCTTTGGAACGAACCAACTGTCTCAGTTCATGGATCAAACGAATCCACTTTCTGAGGTAACTCACAAAAGGAGAATGTCTGCACTAGGGCCTGGAGGACTTTCAAGAGAAAGAGCCGGATTTGAAGTTAGAGATGTTCACTACACGCATTATGGAAGACTTTGTCCAATTGAAACTCCGGAAGGACCAAACATTGGATTGATTTCATCTTTATGTGTTTATGCAAAAGTAAACCGACTAGGTTTTATTGAGACTCCATACCGTAAAGTGAAAGATGGTAAAGTTTCATTGAATGAGAACGAAGTTATCTATCTAAGTGCTGAAGAGGAAGATGAGCAGACAATCGCTCAAGCTAATGCAGTGGTAAATGATAAAGGAGTATTTGAATCTGAGCGTGTAAAAGCAAGGTATGAAGGAGATTTTCCTTTGGCTGAGCCAAGTGAATTAACACTAATGGACGTTGCTCCTAATCAGATTGCATCTATTGCAGCATCTTTAATTCCATTCTTGGAACATGATGATGCAAACCGTGCATTGATGGGATCAAACATGCAGCGTCAAGCGGTGCCTTTACTGCAACCTGAATCTCCAATTGTTGGAACAGGTTTAGAAAAGCAATTAGCCATTGATTCTAGAGTTTTAATTAACTCTGAAGGAAATGGAGTAGTAGAATATGTAGATGCCAATAAGATCATTGTTACTTATGAAAGAACTAAGGAAGAAGAATTAGTTTCTTTTACTGAGGCTACAAAAACCTACAAATTAACAAAATATAAAAAGACGAATCAAAGTACTACAATCAACTTAAATCCTATTGTTCGAAAAGGAGAAAAAGTGGTAAAGGATCAAGTACTTTGTGAAGGATATGCTACACAAAAAGGCGAATTAGCTCTAGGTAGAAACTTAAAAGTGGCATTTATGCCATGGAAAGGTTACAATTTTGAAGATGCAATTGTAATTTCTGAAAAAGTTGTTTCTGAAGATTTATTTACTTCAGTTCATGTGGATGAATTCACCTTAGAAGTTAGAGATACGAAGAGGGGTGTTGAAGAATTAACAGCAGATATACCAAATGTTAGCGAAGAAGCAACTTCTGATTTAGATGAGAATGGGTTAATTCGAATTGGAGCTGAAGTAAAAGAAGGAGATATTTTAATAGGAAAAATTACTCCAAAAGGAGAGTCTGACCCTACTCCTGAAGAAAAACTACTTCGAGCAATTTTTGGTGACAAAGCAGGCGATGTAAAAGATGCATCATTAAAAGTGCCACCATCAACAAAAGGTGTAGTTGTTGCTAAAAAATTATTCGAAAGAGCAGTAAAAGATAGAAAATCTAGAGCTGATGAAAAGAATATAATTATTAAGCTTGAAGAGGAGCAGAGCAAGGAAATAGCTTCGTTAAAAGAATTGTTGGTTGAAAAGCTATACAGTATCGTAAATGGCAAGACTGCGCAAGGAATTACCAATTACTACAGTGAGGAAATTATTCCTAAAGGAACAAAATTCACTCAAAAAGTATTGCAAAGAATTGATGATTTTGCATTTATTGACTATAAAAACTGGACCACGTCAAATGAGTTAAATGAGACGATTAAAACGATGTTGCATAATCATAACATGAAGGCAACTGAGATCCAAGGAAAGTATAAGCGTAAAAAGTTTGCTTTGACTGTTGGGGATGAATTACCAACAGGAATTATGAAGTTAGCGAAGGTCTATTTGGCTAAGAAACGAAAGTTGAAAGTTGGAGATAAAATGGCAGGACGGCATGGTAACAAAGGTATTGTTGCAAAAATAGTCCGACACGAAGACATGCCTTTCTTGGATGATGGAACTCCAGTTGATATTGTACTGAATCCACTTGGTGTACCTTCCAGAATGAACCTTGGACAAATTTACGAGACTGTTCTTGGTTGGGCTGGCGAAAAGTTAGGTGTTAAGTTTTCAACTCCAATATTTGATGGAGCTAGTATAGAAGAAATTGATAAATATACTATAGAAGCAGGTCTTCCTTTATCAGGAAGAACATATCTTC
>CAYPJC010000345.1:0-2677 GCA_964410855.1 uncultured Flavobacteriales bacterium
CACAATCCTTCTGTTGCAAAATCTGATGGAGCTAATATGCTTTCCTTGGATAAATTAGAAGAATTACTAGAAAAATTAGTTAGAATTCGAAAAGCGGTTATTTAGGCAATTCTTAATCATCCTCTGCTTCTTTCAAATCAATCTTACCAATAACTTTAAATTCTGTTCTTCTGTTTTTTGCTCGCCCTGATTCGTTATCTGAACCATCTGAATTTTTATTTGGAGCAATGGGCTCTGTTTCCCCATAGCCTTTTGCCTTCATTCTAGATTTATCGATGCCTTTTAAACGTAAATACCGCATCAGACTTTCTGCTCTTTTTTGAGAAAGATTTTTATTATAGGCATCAGATCCAACATTATCTGAATGAGAGCCTATTTCAATAATAATTGTTGGGTTTTGAATGAGCACTTGATAGATAGTAGTATCTATTGTTTTAAGTGCATCTTCCGTTAAGTTTGGAGAATTGTATTCATAATAGACATTTTCAATTTGCACCGCTTTATCTGAAATTTCAGTCAGGTCAAAACCAAGATTCATTTCTTCAGAATTGATTTTATTAAGGGTTGAAATTCTTTTCTCTTCAGATAAAAACCCATCTTTTTCTGCCTTTAAAATATAGTTAGAGTTTGGTTCCAGCCTTAAAGAATAATCTCCATTTTCATCGGTTGATGCACTTTGCAAATAGAATTTTTCTCCTAAATCGTCAACTAAAAAAAGTTTCATTTTAACATCATTTATTTTTAATTTATCTGCACTTATCGACGAAATTTTTCCAGTAACTCGAATATTAATTTTATCTAACTCCTTGAAGTAAAATAAATTATCACAACAAGCACCGTTCTTCTTGTTTTGCTTAGTTACTCTATTGCTCGCAAAAACACCTTCATCTCCGTCTGATTGAAGAACATAATATAATTCATCAGAATAGGTATTTATTGATGCTCCAATATTTTTAGGCTCAGACCATTTACTTCTTTCGCCTGCAGATTTATAAACATCAAAACCTCCAAAACTTGGATGACCATTTGAACTAAAATACAATTGTCGGTTTAGAGGGTTTATAAAGGGAGTTATCTCATCTCCGACTGAGTTCACCTTAGATCCACAATTTTTTGCCTCTCGATATTCGTCCTTTTTCTCATAATAAGTAGAATACCAAATATCCAAACCGCCTTTACCCTCTTTCCGATTTGAAACAAAATAAATGGTTTCTCTTTCCTTTTCATCAACTCCTACAGCGATTTGAGTCTCTGTGTATTTTGTATTTACAGTAGGAGGTAGTTTTATTGGATTAGACCATCCGTTTCCTTCTTTATTAATTCGAAACAAATCACAGCTAACTTCACCCATTGCATTTGTTAAGCAAGCAGAGAAGTAAAACCTGGTTTTATTCATATTAAATGCTCCGTTTCCAATCTCCCCATTATTAAAGTTTTGCAATACATTCCAACTGCTTTTATCCTTCCATTCTCCATCCTCCAACTTGGCAACGTAAAACAATCGGCTAGGTAAATTATCAGATCCATTCTCGAATACAGACTTTCCTTTGGTTTTAAGAGAATTATAAATGATTTCATTCTCAGATAAGAAAATTGGCGAACCTTCCATGTGACTGCCATTAATATCATCGTTAAGTTCCTTAATCAATATACTGGATGAACCGCTACCACTTTTCATCTTGCAACCTGTAACTCCAATCTTTGCTAATCGAATGTATTTTCGATCATCTTTTTCTCCACGGTAGTCTTTTCTAAATTGATCATATACCGGAATTGCATCTTCACATTTACCGCTTGCAACAAGCATCTGAGCATAATAAAAAGATGCTAATGGGTATTTCTTACTCTTCTTTGATTCAATTACTGATTTGTATTGACCCAATGCTTTCTTAGGCTTACCTAAAAATCGATTCTTATCCGCCAACTGATAGATTATTTCAATATCATTAGGCTTTTTTTCAATATACTTTGCATAGTATATTGCTGCAGTTTCAGGATCGTTATTTCGTTCAGCAGAAACAGCCAATCTCTTCAACTCTTTTGACGAATATTGATTAGCTTTTTGAGCAAAAGCTGAAATACTCATCATAGAAATTAATCCTAAGATCAATAGCCTAATATCGAATGCATGGAATCCTTCGCTCTTCAAGTTTTTTGTATTTTGCTGTATATATTAAACTTATTTCAAATCCTCCTCTATAATTAGAAGCCAATTCTAATTCTGAAACATTAAAATCATAAGAAGCACCCAACTGGAAATCTCCAACATCTGCATGACTTCCTATAATCAATGCATCACTTAATCGATCAATTCCAGTTCTAAAATACACAAAGGGTTTTATGTTTTCAATAGGCCCAAAACTGCTTGTATTAAATTGTATTGCAGATCCTATAACGGTCTCTGACGCTCCTTTTGTTCTATAAAAACTAAGATAAGGGTATAAGTTGATTGAAGGGCTTTTAAAATGTTCAGCAATAAACTGAAATCCATAACCCAAGTTTTTTTGATTTTCGGCATTATAAAATGACTCTGAAGGTTGCGTAACATGAGCCATCGAAAAGCCCGATGTTAATTTCCAGCTCTTCGTTAGCTCTCTTTCCCAAGAACCTCCAAAACCCAGATCATAATAATTTATATTTTCTGTGGCAAAATTTTCTCCACTAGCTATGTTTTCAT
>CAYPJC010000346.1:0-2668 GCA_964410855.1 uncultured Flavobacteriales bacterium
GCTTTCTTTTTTACCAATTTATAATATTTCGAAGCCTCTACTTCTTCATAAAATGGTTCGCTAAGAGCTTTTCGTTTGCGGTTTCCAATTACCTTCCCACTACGCCCGCTGTCTCCAGTCACTTTAAACATACTAAATATCTCCTTAAAACAATCATTATATTTTATGTCAAAAATGTTGCATATATGCTTCATCACTCTATCTGGATGTTTAGTGAAATCTTCATATAAAATAATATCGCAGCCTTCAAAATTAGTTAGAAACAAATCAATGCGTTTACAGTACTCATCGAAATCAAAAGGTGTAAAATGCTTCCAGTTATTTGACTCTAGCGACAGATAACTATCAATCGGATCCCTTATGGTAATCAAAGATCTAATTTGAAATGATTCTGATAACGTTTCGATAATAGACGACGTTATTTTATTATTATATTCTCCCACACAATAATCGGAGTGGGTATGATCTCTTAAGATCAATGTGCCACCAAAAGATTTAACATGTTGATGGCTGGTACGAATTGAGTCTGCAAAAATATTTCTTGCCAATTCCCTCTGAAAAGGCATATTTGCATGCTTAGCCAATGAGGATATATCTGAAGGTAGGTATTTAGGTTCGCTACTCCCAAGGTGCAATTCAGTAAAAGGATGAACTTCACTTAACAAAAACACGTTAGGCATAGCACTTAAACATTTTGAAATTAATGTACCTCCAGTACATGCGAAATGATGAACAATTCTGATAACAGGTTTTTCATCTTTCGAATAGTGCTCACAAATAACATTACACTTATCAATTAATGACTCTGCAACATTATAGTCGAAACCATCGTTGGACGTAGGCAATATCAAATCTGTTTTTGGCGATATTGAAACACTTTGAATCACATCATCTATTAAATCTATTGACTCATCCAATTCATTGATACATTTTGAAAATAATTTACTCATAATTAAATGACTATTCGTTTAATTCTAAAGTGAGTAATTCAGGGTGTTCAGTCTGTAATTTGTGATAAAAACTTGACGCTGTTTGTAATTTATTACGTAGCTCATAAATCAAATTTACCAACTCTTGTTCTCTTTCCTTTTGCTCGCGAAATTGTTCTCTTAAATCATCAGCATCTATCATCGCTTTAGCCAAGAGCTTATCATTAAGATTACGGGAAAGAACTTGCTGCTTATCTCCTTCTTCTTTTTTCTTCAACTCTGCTTGCAAACTTTCGGCCCACTTTTTATTTTCTTGATGCCAGCGCCCCTGCTCGTCTCTCTGTTTAATTATTTCACCAAGATCAATTTCACTTTGTTTTAACTTAATTATTGCTTCTTCGAGTGATACTTGAACCGTTGTACGATCTTTGACAATGCCTTGATTTATCAAATTCAACTCATCAAGCTTACGAGTCATTTCTATTACTTGTTTAACCAATTTATCTTCAACAATAACTAAACGAGAGACTTCAGTAACAGATTTTTTAAGCTCGTCCTTATTTATCTGTATTTCATTTTCAGTAGATGCAAGTTCCAGTTTTGACTGATCACTTTCAGCCACTAAAGCCTGATTGGCATTGCCTAGTAATTCAAGCTTAGCCTTCTTTTTCTTTAATTTATTAGTCAGCTCACCTTCCGTCTCTTTTAATCCAACGATTTGTATAGATGCATTTGTTAACTGAGCGGATATCTCCGATATTTGAGATTCTTGTTTCTCATTTATTAATAACAGTTCCGCGATTTTATCCTTACTAAAAACGAAATTTTGGAAAATTGAATCTTCGCTAGACTGAACATCTAACTGAAATCCCTTTGTAGTGAGCATTTCCACAATTTCAATGTTGGGTCGTGCATTTTGAAAATTCTCATTATTACTAATTTGAATCACTAAATTAGAAAAAATAGATAATGCATCTTTATCAACATCCACTAAGCAATCATATTCAGATCCATTGACTTGCAGAACCAAAACATTAAACTTCTGCTTATTTAATCTTTGACCCTTCAATAAATCTGAAAGAGTAAAAGCATCTATTCTTATAGCTTCTGCTATTTTAAGGTTTTGAAAAAGATCTTTTAATTTGTTAGGTTTATTCAAACCGCTAAATCGAGTAGGTTGTACTTCATAAAAAGTGTTTTTTGCAGATTCAGATGTTTTAGGTACTAGCGCAGCATTAAAAACTTTAACTTTTTTTCCTAAAGTTTTCTTTTGAAGTTTTTTATACAACCTTTGAATTGGTTCCAATAATATTATTTCTTCAGGAGCGAACTTTAAATAGTCCTCCAGTTCATTACCATTTCCAGCTCCGACATGCAAAATACAACCGATAGGTTCACAGTCATCCGCTTTGTTTATGCCATTCCTGATCAAATTACTGAACTTTGATTTATTCATATCTATAATTAATTTCACTCATTACGTATTTGTTATAAAGCCAATCTGAAGTATCTTGAAATAGTGAGTTCCTATAAAATATTTCGGGAGACTCTCCGGCCAACGACGTCTTATTAATAGAATCAGTTAATTGATTAACTGTGTTATGTGTATCCAGACAGTAATCTTTAATCGTTTTGACAACATAGTAGTCCGTACACATTTTATAATCACATCCCAATCTTTGAGCTTCCCTATTTAACCAAGTATCGGTCATAAATACCATTTTTAAATTATGTAATGC
>CAYPJC010000347.1:0-2660 GCA_964410855.1 uncultured Flavobacteriales bacterium
ATTGCTATTTTATTGTTTTATGCTTACCAAAATTACCGCAAGCAAAAAGCTCAAAAGGTTATTATTAGTGAGCAAAAAGATCAAACAGAATTACAAAGAGATGCCATTCAGAAGCAGCATGTTCAATTAGAAGAAAAAACAAAAGAGATTACTGATTCAATCAATTATGCGAAAAGGATTCAGGAGGCTATACTACCGCCTATTTCTTTTGTAAAAGAAAATTTACCAAATAGCTTCATATTTTACCAGCCAAAAGATATTGTTGCTGGTGATTTTTATTGGATGGAAGCAGAAGATGAATATTCCGTATTTGCAGCAGCAGATTGCACAGGGCATGGCGTTCCGGGTGCCCTCGTAAGTGTTATATGTAGTAATGCCTTGAATCGTTCGGTTCGTGAGTTTAAATTAAAACAACCAGGTGCCGTTTTAGATAAAACCTTGGAGATTATTCTTGAAAAATTTGAAAAATCAGAAGAAGAAGTAAAAGATGGAATGGATATAGCACTCTGTACTTTTGAGAACAAATCAAAAAAACTACAATATGCTGGCGCTAATAATCCTTTGTGGATTGTGAGAAAGGATTCTAATGAAATTGAAGAGTACAAAGCTGACAAACAACCCATTGGTCGTTATTTAAAGCATGTTCCGTTTGCTACACATGAAACCATTCTTAATGAAGGAGATACCGCATATATATTTAGTGATGGGTATTCGGATCAATTTGGAGGAGAAAGAGGAAAAAAGTTTAAGAGTTTAAATTTTAAAAAGCTCTTAATAGAAATTCATCAAAAACCTATGGAAGAACAAAAAAGTCTAATTATGAAGACTTTTTATGATTGGATGGGTAAGCATGAGCAATTAGACGATGTTTGTGTAATTGGTTTTAGAGCTTAAAAGTCTAAACAAATGCTTATTAAGCAACTAGTTAATAAACAGCTTCTCTTCATTTCAGTAGCTTACCTTTTTATTTCAGGTTCAATTTTATTTCTCTTTAATGGAACAGGTAATGAAGCAGATAGTATAAACCACTATTTGTATGCAAAGTATGCTCCCGTGCATCCCAACTTGTATTTCAACCATTGGGCAAAACCTCTTTTTACTCTTATTGCCTCACCTTTCACTCAATTCGGTTTTTTGGGAATTAAAGTCTTTAACATTATCTGTGGATTAATTTCATCACTCTTAATTTATAAGATTAGTTCAGGTTTAAAACTTCAAAACCCATTATTAGCCCCTCTCTTTTACTTTATTTTCCCGCTCAGTTTCTTGACAAATTTTAGCGGTTTAACTGAACCTCTTTTTGCAGTTTTTCTTTCATTTAGCATTTACTTTTTACTCCAAAAAAGATTCCTACTTACTGCTATTTTAATTTCCTTTACTCCCTTTATACGCTCAGAAGGGCTTCTATTTATCATTCTATTTGCTAGCTATTTTGTGTACAAAGGGAAATTCAAAAGTTTAATGCTTTTAGGAACAGGTCATCTCATATATGCAGTGATTGGTACATTCTTTGACAATGAATTTCTCTGGGTTTTTTCAAAAATACCTTATGCAAACTTAGAGTCCTTTTATGGGAACGGTACGCTCTTCCACTTTGCTGATAAATTAATTTACATCACAGGAGTTCCGCTACTAGTATTCTTTACATTAGGCTTATTAAGAAGGTTTCTCCCAAAGTTCAATCTTCCAAAAAATGAAGTTCTTGATTTATTAGTAATTGGCTTTGTGTTTTTCTTTTTAGCACACACTATCTTTTGGTACTTGGGAGTATTCAATTCAATGGGATTGGAAAGGGTATTTGCAGCTGTTACTCCCTTAATGGCAATTATATGCCTTTATGGTTTTAACTTACTAGAATTCATTCAACAAAAATGGATCAAGAAGACCCTTAAATTTGTCAGTGTTTCATATATCGTTCTATTTATCTTTTCATCGAGCCCCGCCTCTATTAATTGGAAAAAAGAAATGAATTTAAGCAGGGCTCAATTAAACGCCAATATGGTTGCTGATTTCATAAGCAATAGTGACTTATTAGTAAATAGACTAGTATACACCGACCCTTTTTTAAGCGAAGCATTACAAATTGATCCTTTTGATATAAATAAAAGATTAATTCTTTCAAAAGAAGCAATTCCTCTTTTAAAAAGCGGTGATTTAGTGATTTGGGATAATTGGCATGCTGTAATTGATTACGCAGTTAATTTGAATCAATTGATAAATCAAGAAGGGCTCATAATAATTAAAGAATTTAAGATTGAATCAAGCAAATATATAATCCTCAAAAAAGAGTAATTGCGACCCTAAACATTGAATTTAAAGTGCATTACATCTCCATCTTGGACGATGTATTCTTTTCCTTCCATATTCATTTTTCCTACTTCTTTAGCAGCTTGCTCTGAACCATATTCGACCCAATCATTAAACTTGATAACCTCAGCTTTAATGAAGCCTCTTTCAAAGTCAGTATGAATAACTCCTGCAGCTTGAGGAGCGGTCATTCCCTTTGTAATCGTCCATGCTCTAACTTCTTTTTTTCCTGCGGTAAAATAAGTCCACAAATTCAGTAGGTTATAAGCAGACTTTATTAACTTATTAACGCCTGGTTCACTTAAGCCTGCATCTTCTAAAAACTCTTTTCTTTCCTCTGGGTCTTCCAATTC
>CAYPJC010000348.1:0-2638 GCA_964410855.1 uncultured Flavobacteriales bacterium
ACCCATTCATCTTTCGTTGTAATTACCCGATTTAATTTCCTTGAATCATAATGCAGTAAATTCGATTCTGATACAACAACCATTACTAATTCTATCGATTCTTGGCCTTCTAAAAAAGCCTTGCTTTCTATATAAACGGCATGTTTGTTATTATTTAAGTCCACCTTTTCAAAGCTATAACCTAGACCGAATTCTACTTTGTTTGAGATACTAATGGAGTAATTCCCAGAAAATTGATTTGTAAATGACCTATATATATTTGACCAAGTTGAATCAGGTTTTGTTTCAAAATTAGTTCGTCCACTTTGCAAAATCCTTCGTTCTGTTAAACCAAGGAATTCTTCTACAGTAGAACTCCCAATTGCCTCTGATTTTGCAAACACCCCAAATTCCGCATTACCTCCTACCCGATCAAAAAAGTTAACAATGTTTGGATAGATTGGATAGACTTTGCTTAAAAATAAACTCTGAGGAATTACCATATAATCGTAATCCCATTCCATCGCCTCACGAATATCTTTTTCAGCTGTTCTTAAAACAGAGTACCCTTTTCTTTCAATAAGCAATAAGGGTAGGTTTCCTCCATGGGCTCCTAAAATTAAAATTTTTGCATCTTTTTTAATTCCCAAACACTCGAAAGTTTCATTGACTCCTTCTAGGCTATTTACGGTTGATAATAACTCATTCCAATAGCGTTCACCTGTCCGTCTTTCTTGTGTTTCATAAGCGTGGATTATTGCTGGAATAAATAGCATGAATAAGAACACGTATTTGAGTTTAAATTCTCTAAACCTTGGAAAGACACTAATAGTCGCAAGCAATAACAGGATTAATGGGAAAAAGAAAGTATCTAAGAAATAATAATCATGTTGCGGGAACTGTTGACTCATTACAATTAAAAAAACCAAAGAGGCTCCAATTCCTGAAAAACCAATTAAAAACAACTTCTTTTTTACCTCAGAAATGTTGAATTCCCGTTTTAACAGAGTTAATGTGCCAAGAAGAGCTACAAGTCCTAAAATGAAATAATGTACCCTCGAAAAATAGTCGAATTTCCATGTATTCCAGGTAATTTTTATAAAACTCAAAAACTCATCAAGACTTTCTGCCATGAGGAATTCATTCAGAAAAATAGATCCGTGGGCTTTAGTTAATAGATAGTTGTAGTATCTGTATCCAATAATAAACAAAAGTCCAAGAATCATTGGCAAAAAGATATAGGGCTTAATTTTCTTTTGCCTGATCGCTTCAATCAAAAAGGATAATCCAATGGCTCCAAAACTGATTAAATAAGTGGTTCGAATTGCCGCGGCTAAGCTGATAAATAAAATAGCCAATAGGAAGTCCTTTTTATTTTTATCGACCAAATAGTTTAACAAAAAATAAAAAGAAATAAATGCAGTAGAGAGAGCTGGCATGCTAATCAACATACCTGTTTGGTAGTATACAAATACAGGTGAAGTCGAAACAAAAAGTAACATAAAAAGAGCTCTTGCTTTACTCTTAGTCAGTTTTAAGCTCAATTTGAACAAGAAAAATAGTCCCAAACAACTGTACAGCATAACTATTAGCCGATATACAAAGGGATTATGGTTATTACTTATTTTCATTACCAAGCCAACGGTATATTGGAAAATAGGAAAGTCAACGGCCGTTATTCCAGTTTCATTGATCTGACTATCCTCTGACGGAAATTGTGGATTAAGGACAAATGTTTCTGGTTCGAAAAAATTAAAGCCATTTCCTAAAAACCCTAGGGCAATTGAATATTGACCTGCTTCTGCCCAAGCATGAATGTGTTTGGGAAAAGAATCAATTCTGCCATAACCCAAAAAAAGGGCTAATAAAGTAATTAATAAACCAACTCCGATGTTTTGTTTTAGAGTCATTTAAAGAGTAGATATTTTTAAAGCCTTAAAGCTACTTCAATTTACAAAACGACTATAATTTAATCGAAATAAACTCTTTGGTGGGTATAGAGAAGTTTTTTAAGAGAATATCAATGCTATTTGAACCTTCTCTTAAGTAGAATTCTGAAAAGTTATCGTATCGCTCTTGAAGACTATCATTTGGAAATAATGATTTCTTCAAGGAGCTCACATGCCCTTGAGCCGTGTTTTGTCTCTTTCGTTCAATACGGATTAATTTTTCTGAAAGCTTTTGGATGTCCTTAAGATGCTTGGTTTTTAAAGCTTCAATATGTGGAGAAAGAGAAGCATCAATTTTTATTACTTTTTTCCTCAGGTTGTCAGAAACCTTCCGAATGCTTTTTAATTCTTCCAACAACTCTAAATCATGGTCTGAATTATTCTTAACCCATTTTTTCAATAAGACACCTTCTTTTGAAAACAAGTCCTTCAACGATATACCTAATGAAGAAAAGAGTTTCTGTTGTTTCTCATCCATCAACATCACTGAATTACGCAAAAGAAGCATAGGGAGTGGAACGTCAAAGTGATCAAACGTAGACTTTAATTTAAACCAATAGGCCAATTCTCCACCACCACCAATGTAGGCCAAGTTTGGTAGAATCGATTCTTGGTATAGCGGTCTTAATAATACATTGGGGCTGAAATTTTCAGGATTATTTTCGAGTTCCAATAAAATTTCTTCTTCTGTAAACTTCAAGTCAGTATCA
>CAYPJC010000349.1:0-231 GCA_964410855.1 uncultured Flavobacteriales bacterium
AAAAGTATATCGTAGATAGATAAATGATACTACCACAGAAAAAATATAGCATTGGTTTAGCAGCAATACTCCTGATATTGATTTCGTGGAAAAGCTTAGCTGACTATTTACAGCTAACAATCTCCATTAGCAACATGTGGGTATTGCTGATACCGTTTACCTTAAGCATCCAAAATACTGAGCAAAAATCGTCTCGTTATTTCTACCCAGCCCTTGCGGCAATTTTACTAC
>CAYPJC010000349.1:254-1511 GCA_964410855.1 uncultured Flavobacteriales bacterium
TTATTTTGATGTCAGTATGTTTTTCAATCTATTGGCTATTAGAAGAAAGCTTCGGAAAGCTAAACAGATTGGCTCCTTTTGTTATCCTAATAATTACTCCACTTACCTCCTATTTCTTCAATATTTTTGGGTTTCCTCTTCGGCTAAAACTAACTGAAATTGCAGGTTCTATTCTAAATCAATCAGGTTTAGATATTCAATGGAAAGGCAATCAGATTTTACTGTCAGGAGAAGTTTTTTCGGTTGATCCAGCTTGTATGGGATTAAACTTGGTTATTACTTCCTTTTTAATTTCTCTATTAATTCTAAATAGTTTAGAACAACATAAAAAGAGAGAGATAAGCTTAAAAGCCACTTTCATCTATTTACTAGCTACTGCCATTTTTATTGTATTTACCAATCTTGCTAGAATTGTTCTGCTAATTTTATTCCGATCAGCACCTGAATCTTTCTCTCATCAGCTCATTGGCATGTTCTGCTTAATTTGTATTACTGTAATTCCTATAATCCTACTTGCATATTACCTAATCGGAAATGGCAAAGAAGCCTTAGAAAAGAAGACAACTGATCTTGTCATCAACAAACGAAAACTCTTCTTTTATACTATTCTCATATTAGGTTTAACGATAAGTCAATTTAAATATGGCAATTACATTGATATCCCTGAAGATAAATTAGCTAATGTTATACACATAGATCATTTTGAGAAAAATATCTTAGCAAATAATATTATCAAATTTCAAAACCCTGATGCAATAATATATATCAAACCATCAAAAGGAGTATTCAGGAGTGGCCACAACCCTAAAGTATGTTGGAAAGGGAGCGGTTATTTATTTCAAAAAGAGCGAACTGAAATAATCGGTGGCAACGAAGTCTATTTAGCAGAACTCCATTTAGGCAACGAAATTTTACATACTGCATGGTGGTACGATAACGGAAAAATAAAAACAAATAGTCAATTAGATTGGCGACTAAGAACTCTTCAAGGAGAACCTGAATTCAGATTAATAAATGTGACTACAGAAACTGAGAGTCAATTACAAAAGAGTGTAGAGAAATTGATCGTTAAGAATTTATTCAACGGTTCTTAATATTCCTTTTAAAATTGATTTCAAGAGATCTGAAAGTAAGGAAATGGCAATTTGAAATTCAAAAGCTCGAACTTTTGTTACAAAAAAAAAATGTCAAAATTGGAAAGAGAGTAGTAAGTTGCCTCAATAACGTCAAAAGACGTTAAACATTAAATAACTATTA
>CAYPJC010000349.1:1525-2629 GCA_964410855.1 uncultured Flavobacteriales bacterium
TGTATTATTAACGTTAAGAATATTCGATTGTACAATAAACGAAACTTCTTCAGCAAGGGATTCATCCTTCAGTAATCTATTTCTTGATCCTATCCAACAACCACTCAAATCCAAAAAAGGGAATTGCCAACACCAAAAAAACCATTGGTAACCACAGCAAATCAAACAAGAAACCGTTAATAGATATAAGGTATAATATGCCTCTAATCGGAGTGCAGATTAAGGCAATTTTCATCAAACGTTTTATCTTCGAATGATCCGCCTTTTTCTTCTCCACTATTTGGGATTTAATCCGATTGATGTCTTGTTTTTCTTTCACTCTAGCGTTCCTTTAATACTAAAAGTCAAAAATCTGTTGTGTTCTATTTGTGCCTCTTTGTTTAAGTCAGATTCTCTTAATTTATTTGTTATTTCATTATCAGTTTTTCCGTCAACAGCTACAAGTCTTTTTTCATCTATTCCCAAAGCGATTAATCGTTTAACTGCATAGTCAGCTCTTTTTTTAGAAATAGATTTTTGTTCATTGCTATCTCGATAAGCTGTGAATTCAACAATTAATATCGAATTATCTGTTATAATTTGACACATCATTTTCAGAACATCAGTATCAGGCTCATCAACAGCCAAAGGGTTTTTAAAGTCACCTTCATTATAGATCATCAAAGGGATCATTCCTGAACACCCCTCAATTGGTGCTAACTCATACAAATGGATCAACTTCTTGCTTTCAGGACTATACTCTCTTCCTTTTGCATTCAAATAGCCAGGAGCACTGACAGTAATAGAATAGGCCACTTGTACTTTAAGTTTTGTCTCAAAATAACCGTTTGAATCAACACCTATTTCCTGAGTAGATGAATCCATACCAATAATTCGAATCGTTGCATTTACGATAGGATCAGCGTTTTCTAAATCCTTTACTTCTCCTACTAATAAACATTTTGGTTCAGAAACATTCGTTTGAGAAACAGCGAATAAAGGAGCTATTAAAATAAGTAAAATACAGAACCTCATCGGTATAGTTTAATTGTATTTCCTTCAATTTCAAGATGCCCTTTTATTTTATTGTTTTTGAAGAAATAGATATAACCATCATCTTTTGTT
>CAYPJC010000350.1:0-2627 GCA_964410855.1 uncultured Flavobacteriales bacterium
TAACTTAGGGGATTCTATTTATGAAAACCTCAAGAATTGAAAGAGTTGATTTTAAATTGCAAAAACATCTTTTCTTAGAGACATTACGGAGTAAGAAGTTATTCAACATTTTGAAGTGATTATAACTGTAAAGAGAAATGTATTTTTAGTACTAGAATACTTAGGTATATCAGTTTTTCCACAAAGAGGAAAGGCTAAGATAGAAGTTTGAAGCTACAATACCCTCCATTACTGTGGTTATTCATTGTAAAAGTTCTCCATTAATTATGTATTTTTCACTAGTTCTATAATTTCTAATTAAACAATTATTTTGAAAAATTTAGCTTATACGGTAATTGGCGTTGGAGGAGTTATTGCTATACTCATTCTTGCTAAAGGAATATTAATTCCCTTTGTTTATGGTATTGTCCTCTGGTTTTTAGGACGCTACATCAAACACCTTACTTACAAAATTCCATTTTTTAAAAAGCACCTACCTAGTTGGCTCGTAAGTTCAGTTGCTTTTTTGTTTATTATTCTCATAATTACCGGAATAGTATCTGTTTTCAGCAGCAATGTAAATGCTCTAATGAAATCCTATCCAGCCTATGAACAAAATATAGATGTAATTATTGAAAAAATCAATGAAAACTTTAACATTGACATTTATCAAAACATCACTGAAACGTGGAAGGAATTTAAGTTTGGCGCTTTTTTGAAGATTATTGCAGATTCTATTTCAGGCTTGTTTGGTAATACAATCATGGTGCTCTTATACGCACTGTTTATCTTTGCTGAGGAAAGTAGTTTTACTTTAAAGCTTAAGAAGATATTGCCCAATTCAACAGATTTTAAAAATACATCGGATATTTTACATCGAATCAATACATCAGTAAGTGAGTACATACGCTTAAAGACTTTGGTAAGTATTTTAACGGGAGTCGTGAGTTATATCTTCTTGTCAATTATGGGGGTGGATGCACCTTTCTTTTGGGCATTATTGGTATTTATTCTAAACTTCATTCCGACCATTGGATCTTTAATAGCCACCGTTTTTCCAGCCATTTTTAGTTTACTTCAATTTGGAGAATTTACACCATTTCTAATCATATTGGTTGGCTTGGGTATTATGCAGTGGCTAATTGGCAATATTTTAGAACCCAAGATAATGGGTAGTTCACTAAACATTAGTTCATTGGTAGCTATTCTATCCCTAATAATATGGGGAAGTATTTGGGGCATTACAGGAATGCTTTTAAGTGTTCCCATTACGGTTGTGTTAGTAATTGTGTTATCTCAATTCGACAGCACTAAAAAAATTGCTATTCTATTGTCTGAAAAAGGAGATATTGATTAATCATTCTACAAATAATCCCTAAGCGTTTCTGATGTGAAAGAAGCACTCATTTCAAAACATATTTTGTCTCTTTTTGGAGCCAGTGCTTATCTTGAAACCGAAATTATACAAACTCTTTGGAGCGATTATGGAAAGATCTGTCGCTGGGATCTGATAGGAAGCAGTGTTAAAACCATTGTTGTAAAGCACATTCACTTTCCGAAGCAATCAAATCATCCAAGAGGGTGGAATACCAATGCTTCTCATTCTCGAAAAGTAAAATCTTATGAAGTAGAACAGGCTTGGTATGAACAATGGTCTTCCTCTTGTAATATTGATTGCAGAATCCCTTTGCATTATGAGACCATTACTGATGGTGAAGAGCGATTGATTTTATTAGAAGATTTAGATGCTGCTGGCTATTCCATAAGAAAGACTTCATTAAATAAAGAAGGGGCCAAACTAGGGCTTAGCTGGTTAGCTAATTTTCATGCTACTTTCATGAATGAGACTCCTACAAATTTGTGGAAGGAAGGCAGTTATTGGCACTTAGATACACGTAAAGATGAACTAGAAGCCATGATAGAAAGTCCTTTAAAGGAGATGGCTCATCAAATAGATGAATTGCTTTCTGCTAGTCAATTCCAAACCATTATCCATGGTGACGCTAAGGTGGCTAACTTTTGCTTTTCCGAGGATATGCAAACCATGGCAGCAGTGGACTTTCAATATGTGGGTGGAGGCTGTGGAATGAAAGATGTGGTGTACTTTTTAGGTAGTTGTTTGAATGAAGAAGAATGTGAATCTTTTGAAACTGAATTACTTGATTCCTATTTTAAGGTCTTGAAGCTGGCTTTAATAAAGAACCAAAAACAGCATCATTTTTCTGAATTGGAGAAGGAGTGGAGAAGTCTATATTCCATCGCATGGACTGATTTTACTCGTTTTTTATTAGGTTGGATGCCTAGCCATCAGAAACTGAATGATTATAGTAAAAAACTGAAGCAAAAAACTTTTAGCATTTTGGAAAACAAGAAACTGATTAGACCTTCATAAAGGCATTATTTATTGTTTAACCAAAAAGTTGCATTTGTGACTTGAATTCAGCAGATTTGTTAGTGATTAAAATATTAGTTCGTAAAGAACGAAAATTTGTATTTGAACTGTTGTTTTCAAACGAATCCACAAAATTTGAAAAACAAAAACTTAGTAAAGAATACGCCCAAATGGGCGTGTCTTTCACTGTTTTTTTTGTCGGGGCCTTTGCGGAATCTGTTTAGCAACGGTAGCATTGGGCATGCCTTCTTTGGTT
>CAYPJC010000351.1:0-2612 GCA_964410855.1 uncultured Flavobacteriales bacterium
CGAATCCGACTTCCTTCAACAGGGTTGTAACTGTATAAATTGAAATAAGGACCTATTTCGAATTTTCCAACTACTTTGTAACCCGTAAAAACCAATTGAACCACATCCAATAATGTGCGAAATGCAGGCACATTATTAACAGAATCTAGCATTTCATAAATCCCCCTTTGATTTTCTGATAAGCTATCATGGCGTGATTCTTCCCAATATTCAGCACCCTTTTTGCTGGCATCCTTCATGACAATTACATTGTCTATTCCTTCATAAAAATGTTCGGGCTGCTTCTTATTAATTTCAAAATCTTTGTATGAAGTCGTTTTTCTACCATACAACCCAATAACTTTTTCTCCAATCTGAAAATCGACTACCAATTCATCTTTCTCAAGCATCCAGAATTGTCCGTCCACTTTTTTATATTCTTGGAATACTTCAAAACCATTGATGAAATTGATATTTGCATTTTCATTGATGCTTGCCTTTAACCTTTTTACAGCATATGTGGTATCGTTAATCCATATAGTCCCCTTAAAAACAGGCTCTTGTGATTGACGAGGAATGAAATCAATTTGATAGCAATAGCTCCCATCTATTGTTAGACTGTCTTTTAAATAATAACGATAAAAGGTCTTCCCGAAATCAGATATTGGGGAAACAAAGGATTTACCAAAAACGCTGATGTAATTCTCGTAAATGTTTACTTTCTGATACATATCCCCCAAAAACTGCGTAATGCTTTCGTTGGCAGTTCCAGAGATTTGCGATGCTTTGATATATTCACGTTCAGACTTAGGGCTTCTTCTAAAATAAAAATCAGAGAGAGACTCTGTCATAAACATAGGAAGGTATTCCTTTTCCCCAGTTGTATCAACATAGTCAAAGATAAATTGAAACTTATTAAACATCTTCTTGTTCTTGAAGTCTTCTGTAATGTTATTTAAATCAAACTCCACTTTATTATAGACCTCATATTTATAGTAATCATATTTTTGGTTGTTATTAACATCTTTGTAGCGCTTTACTCGATCCAAAATTTTGTGGGCAGGATTTCCCTTGTATCTAATTTCAACTGTTTCAAGTGCAAAATCTCCTGTTTTTAATTCGAAATTAATAGTCTGAGTTTGATCTTCACGTACTCTTTTAGAAAGGCTTTTATATCCCAAGAAGCTAGCTTGAAGAGAGTCTGTTGGATAATATGTTTCTAAGTAATAATTCCCATCAATATCAGTAGAGGTGCCAGTTTTAGAATTCTTAAAAATCAAATTCACAAATGGCAATAGCTCCCCAGTAGTTGCATCAGTAACCTTACCCTTTACAACAGTCTTTTGAGCCCAAAGACTTGTACTCATTAAGGTAGAAAAAAATAGAAAATATATAGAAAGCTGCTTAAGGAAAAGCATTCAAGCAATAAAATTTAAAGTTAAAAATACAAATTCTAATTTCCATAAAAGCCAATAATAATTGTTGAACTTAATCTTTTGCTTCCCTTTTTGTTACCACTTTTGAAATCCAAATACTAATTTCATATAAAATCAATAAAGGCAAAGCCACAAGCACTTGACTTGTAATATCAGGAGGTGTAATAATAGCCGACAACAATAAAACGGCAATAATTGCATGCCTGCGATAAAGCTTCATCATTTTAGGTGTAACCAAACCGAGTTTAGACAAAAAATATACAATGATCGGCAATTGAAAAACCAATCCGCAAGACAATGTTATGGTTGTTACCGTTGAAATGTATGAACGTAAGCTTATTTGATTTTGCACCAATTCACTTACGCGATAACCTCCCAAAAATTGTACAGACAGAGGAGTAATTAAATAATACCCAAAGCAAACCCCAGTCAAAAACAAAAATGATCCCCAAAAAACGATTCCACGGGCATAATTTTGTTCCGTTTTCTTTAATGCTGGACTAATAAATCGCCAAACCTCAAATAACACATAAGGAAAAGCAATAATCAAACCCGCAACTAGTGAAACAATAATGTGCATGGTAAACTGACCTGCCATTGTTATGTTAATCAATGTAAAAGAGATGCTATCAAAGCATAATTTATCACCGAAATTCAAGAAATGAGATAAATCACAAAACACTTGATAGGTAAAAAATGAATCAAATACTGGCGCTAAAACGACGTCGTCAAAAACGAATGATCGGAAAAAAAATGCTGCAGTAGAACCTATACCCAAAGCAATCAAAATTCGAAATAAATGCCACCTTAGCACTTCTAAATGATCGAGAAAAGACATGCTTGTCTCTTCTTCTTCCTTAAAGCCCTGATCCATACTCATTATATAAGGCCCTCCTTAAGTAAGTCATGGAAATGAACAACTCCTTTATAACTATTGTTCTCAGAAACAATCAACTGAGTGATACTACTACTTTTCATCACTTCAGCAGCTTCAATAGCCATTGCTTGGGGTTCCAATGTTTTTGGATTTTTAGACATAATATCCGAGGCTAATAAACCTTCAAATGACTCAGATTTACTTAACATTCTTCTTAAATCACCATCGGTAATTACTCCCACCAAAATTCCATTATCTTCTACTGCAGTCATACCCAATCGTTTCGAAGAAATTTCTATTATAACCTCATTTAAACTCGC
>CAYPJC010000352.1:0-2606 GCA_964410855.1 uncultured Flavobacteriales bacterium
CGCTTTGCTTTGGACGGGCAGGCACTTTTAGTACAAAGCTCGCAATGACGATCTGATTTTTAGATGTTTAGTTTTTTGTCTTACTATCGAACTCAGGTTTTCAACTCATTGATCCTGTTTTCTTTTGCCATAATAGCCTTCACCAAAATTAGCTTTATATTTACTCTAAATCTTTATAACAATGATTAAACGAATTTTTGACCTTCACTATCATCAGTTAAAAAACTTTCCAAAATCAGATGCTTTAACAGCAAAGATTGAAGGGAAATGGATTCCAACTAGCACACAATCAATGATCGATCAAGCAAGGGATTTTGCATCAGGATTATTGGAGTTAGGATTAAAACCAAAAGATAAGGTAGCTCTCATATCAAATAATCGCCCGGAATGGCATATTTCGGACTTGGGGATTTTAATGGCAGGAATGATTAATGTCCCTATTTATCCTACTATTACAGAAGAAGATTACGAATACATCATGAATGATGCAGAAGTCAAAATTTGTATTGTTTCAGATGAAGAACTCTTCCAAAAAGTTAACTCTATAAAAGACAAAGTCACTTCTTTATCAGCTTTATATGGCTTCGACAATATTAATGAATGCGACTCTTGGAATAAAATAAAACTAGCCGGCAAAGAAAAAAACCATAAAGAGATAGATACTATCAAACAAAGTATACTAGAAGATGATTTAGCAACCTTAATTTATACTTCAGGAACAACAGGAAGACCAAAAGGTGTTATGCTTTCTCATAAAAATATAGTTAGTAATGCAGTTTCTTCTCGTGAAAGATTGCCCGTAGGAAGTGAGTCTCGTTCTCTAAGTTTTCTCCCACTTTGCCATGTTTACGAACGTATGGTTTGTTATCTATACATATATACTGGAACCTCAATTTATTATGCAGAATCATTAGAAACTATTGGCGAAAACCTTAAAGAGGTCCATCCACAAGTATTTACGGCAGTTCCTAGACTTTTAGAAAAAGTATATGACAAAATTGTTGCAAAGGGCGCAGAACTAACCGGCATAAAAAAAGCTCTATTCTTTTGGGCACTTGCTTTGGGGCAGAAGTATGAATTAAACGGAAAAAATGGGAGTTGGTATGAATTCCAGCTCAAACTGGCAAATAAAATAATTTTCAATAAATGGAGAGAGGCTTTGGGTGGTGAAACTAAAGCAGTTGCCTCTGGTGCTGCAGCTTTGCAACCTAGATTAGCTCGTGTATTTCTTGCTGCTCAAATTCCAGTTATGGAAGGATATGGCCTAACTGAAACTTCACCTGTTCTCGCAGTAAACGAACAGGATAATGATGGAGTCAGAATTGGAACTGTTGGAAGACCGCTTTCTGGAGTGGAAATCAAAATAGCCGAGGATGGAGAAATTCTTGCAAAAGGCCCAAATGTAATGCTTGGTTATTATAAAAATGAGCAAGCTACAAAAGAGGTTTTCACTGAAGATGGTTGGTTCAAAACAGGTGACCTTGGTGAAATGGTTGAAGGGGAATACCTGAAAATTACAGGCAGAAAAAAGGAAACATTTAAGACTTCTGGAGGAAAATATATTGCACCACAAACCATTGAAAATAAATTAAAAGAATCTTCCTTTATAGAGCAAGTTATGGTGATTGGGGAAAGTGAAAAACATCCTTCAGCTATTATTCAACCTGCTTTTAACTATTTAAAAGAATGGTGCAAAAGAAAAGACATCACTTATTCAAGCAATGAAGATATGTTAAAGGAAGATCGTATTTTTAACCGTATCATGCGCGAAGTGGATCATTACAATGATGGTTTTGCTCAGTACGAGAGAGTAAAAAAAATTATTCTATCACCTACAGAATGGGCCATTAGTTCAGGTGAAATGACACCAACAATGAAGATTAAAAGAAGAGTTATAATGGAAAACTTTAAGGACGAAATCGAGACCTGTTATAGAGGTTAAAATAGTATGTGTCCATTAAAACTATGAAGTTACAACTGCAAATAGCGGAATTGCATCACTTAAATTAGCAGAAAAATCGTTTCCCGACTTAATCATGCTAGATATTACCTGCAATTAAAAAAACAGAACTGATGCAGAAAAAATGCTCTTGGGCGACAAAACACAAACTTGAAGAAAAATATCACGATACGGAGTGGGGAATTCCGATTTATGACGACAGATTGCTATTCGAATTTCTAATATTAGAAGGCGCTCAAGCAGGCTTAAGTTGGACAACTATTTTAGTTAAAAGAGAGACTTATAGAAAAGCGTTTGACAATTTTGACGCAAATAAAATTGTGGACTATAATCAACAAAAAATTGATGAATTGCTTAACGATGCAGGAATTGTTAGAAATAAACTCAAAATAAATTCAGTAGTCACAAACGCTAAGATATTTCTCGAAATACAAAAAGAATACAGCAGCTTTTCGAAATTCATTTGGGGGTTTGTCGGAGGAAACCCCATTCAGAATAAATGGAAAAATTTTGAAGAGATTCCTACTAAAACTGAAATTTTAGATTTAATGAGTAAAACATTAAAAAAGAAAGGGTTTAAATTTATTGGATCTACTATTTGCTACGCTTATATGCAGGCTGTAGGAATGGTAAACGACCACACAAC
>CAYPJC010000353.1:0-2604 GCA_964410855.1 uncultured Flavobacteriales bacterium
GGTTCGCTTCGCTCTCACAATCTAACCTAATTCGTTATGTTGAGTTGGTTGTATCAATTTTAAACTCCACTTTTGAGTAGTTTTTAATTAAGTCCTCAAATTCTAGGCATAGCTCAAAAAGCTCTTGAGCTTGGTTTTCATCAAACTCTTCATCCCTATCTTCTTCGTGAGTACCTTTATTCAACAAGCTCCATGTAACCTTATTCTTTTTGCTAACATCTTTTACTTTTATCAAGCATTCTCGGTGATTAGAAAAGTTTTTAATTCCAGGACTTTCCTCTATTTGTACTATATAACCAATTAGACCATCAATTAGGTTGTATAAGTCTGGTGATGTAGACGGTGCTCTAAGTTTTAAACTTAAAGCTGGATCAAGTCCCACAGATCTCATTTTTTTCCATAATCTTGGGGCAAGCTCTTCAAGCGAACGCCGACACTCCATCAAACCATCTTTTGTTAGACCTTTCTTGAAGTTATTTTTGGCCTTTATCAAATAATGCCTGTTTAAATTAGGCTCTATTAGCAACTCTCGTGAATTATGATTTCTAAGAAAATCGTACCGGGTTAACTTCTTAGCCAAACCTTTACTGGGGAGCTCATTTTCTAGCCTTTTAATGAAATCTTCACCATGTGTTGTAAGAATCATTTGCTTTTCTGACAAAAGAGTATTGGAAAACAGCTCATTTATTATCCCTGCTCGATGCTCGTCATCTATAGCATTAACAACATCGTCAAATATTATTACGTTGTGAGCATCATGAATATTTTTAGCGAGGAGGATTGACAACCCCAGACATCTTAAATGACCTTCACTCAATACTCTTAATGCATCTTCAGTTGTTCCATCAAGGTATTTAATTTTAATCCCATCATTTGGTTTGGTTGGAAGATTAATTGAATCCAAGACTTCATGATTATATGGGTGTTTGTTAATCGCGTTATAAAGCTCTACTACTTGCTTATCAAGTGATTTAGCTAGTAATAGAGGAAGTGCTGTTGAATATGATTTTAACTTATTAATAAACGATTCATATGCTTCTGAGTACCTAAAATAATAAGAGATCTCTTTTTTTTCTTCCTCCACCTTGGCTATCAAATCTTTGTTTGCAGCGTTAAATTCACTAATAATTTTTTCAGCTTTGCTTTTCTCGTTATATGCAGCTTTATAAAGCTCAGCTATTGTCGAGCATTCTCTATAATCCGTTTCCAGCGATTTAAGCTCCTTTTTATGACTTGCAACCTTTTCAAAAGCTTCTTTATTTTCACTATTCCACCGCCCCCATTTGATGATCTTTTTTTCCAAATTGGACTTTATTAATTCATACTCTTGGTTGAAATTAGGAATAGTTAAGAGGGTTGAAATATCAACTGTTTTTAGCTCAGATGATAGCTTAATCAATGATTCTGAAATACTTTTCTCTTTTTCATTAAGAGATTTCTGCTTTGCGGAAATTTCTTCAAGTATTTTTAGTTGACCCTCTGCTTTAGAGAAAGGATTTGTCGTTACTTTAGAAATTGGCGTGTCACATGCAGGGCAACAGTCCATAGGACTAGATGATATTTTTTTAACCGCCGAATACAGGTCAATAAAGTTAATTTCATTTCTATATTTTTTAACTTCCTCAGCAAGGGTGTTAAAAATTGAAAATTGCTGAGTTAAGCCTATTAATGTATTTAAAAATTCTTGGATTTTATCTACTGGTTTGAAAATAATTTTTGATAATTTTTCTATTTCATCTTTTTTCTTGTGTATTAAGCCATCTGTGTCTGATGTAAGTGCCGTTAATACTTCTGATACTAATTTTTGATTCGGATACTTTGAAAGTAGCGTCTCTTTTCTTGCTCCATACCCCTCTATTTCTGATTTTTTATTTTCAACAATTAACTTCGATTTCTCTACTTCTTTTTCTTTACCTTGTAACTCTTTTTCCTTAATAGCGTTAATTGGCAGTTTGCTCTCTATTGTCTTATTGAACCCACTACAAAAATTATTAAACTCCTCTAAACCAAATAAAGCTGATAACCGTTGCTGTTGCCCTTGTGGAGCATATGAAGAAACTCTAGCAAATGCTTCGATTCTAGTTCTTTCAATAAATAGGAATTCATTTTCTAGAGGGTTTTTTATTGCAAGGGCTGAACTCCCATCATCATATTCTGCTGTCAATAAAACTTCTGTTGCCAATGATGATGAGTTATTTATATATGGGCTAGATTCAAACCTTTTACTTGATGCCTCATTAATTTTTCCAGTAAGTGAATACTCTAACGCTTCGCAGAAGCTCGATTTTCCAGTTCCATTTAGTCCATATATAAAGGTAAACCTTTTACTTAAATCAAATTCCTGAGGCTCGTTAAAACCTCTAAATCCTTTTACCTTTAATGTTAAAAGATTCTTAATTTTTGGCTTGATTGATGTTGTTTCAATCTGACTGTCGGCATAAGGTAAAACACTTTTCCCACTTTTTATAATAAGTGATGATATTTTGTTTGCTCTAGCTCCACTAGCAGCTGACTTACTTTCCACTTCTGAAAAGTTATTTAAGATTATGCTTCCAAGCTTTAATTCCATATCACTCATTGATTTCGAGTATTCAGACAGGAACT
>CAYPJC010000354.1:0-2598 GCA_964410855.1 uncultured Flavobacteriales bacterium
GCAGTATATTGAAGCATTTGAAGATCTCCATCAGAGTTTCCTGATGCAAAAATGGGCTTTCGGCCAATGAATTTATGGATGCCAAGAGGTTTGCCTTCCTTATCATCGATAAAATCAATCTCTGGTAAACGCATGATTTTAGGTTCACCGTTCTCAGTTGTATATTCGGTTTTAATTGAACTTCCTACAATTTGATCTTTAGGAACACCATAGGCTTCCTCTCCCCAAGGTCTCATAAACTCAACTCCACCACCAGAAACAATAAATACTTTAAAGTCATTTGCTCTTAGGTAGTCCAATAGCTCAAGCATCGGTTGGTAAATCATTTCTTTATAAAGCTTTCCTGTTTTAGGATGCTTGGCAGAATTGATCCAATCAGAAACAATTTGCTCAAATTCTTCGGTACTCATTCCTGCGTGTGAAGTCATTAAGACCTTTGATACGCCATGTAAACCTGACTTAGCTAGTGCATTTATGTCATTTTTCAATACAGCATTCATTATAGAATCTTTTTTCCACTCGGGATGATCTGCTGACATAGCTTTGATTCTATCTATGGCAAATTGCAGTTGGAAGTAATAAGGTTGCTCTGCCCATAAGTTACCATCATTGTCGAAAGTGGCAATGCGGTCTTTAGGTTCCACATAATTAGGGCTATTCTCATCAGTTACATCTGTAACAAAATCTACGATTGATGCTTTCGTTTTCCCCTCGTTCCAAGAAGGAAGTGTTTCAATTGTTTGGACTTCTACGAGCTTTTCTTTCTCTACATTGGTACAAGAGAATAGCACGAAAGAAATGCTAATTGATAAGACTAGTTTGTTGAATGCCATTGCTCTTATTTTTTGTAAAAATAAGGCTAAGACTTTATTTTAAATCCTGTTTAGGAAAAAACTTGTTTAGATCTGTATAATCCAATTAATATTTCATTGGAAGTAACCATAAAACCAAAGTTCATTTTCATAAAATAGTCAGCTTTTCAACAGTAGTATCTCAATCTAAATAAGGGCTTTTTAGAATTGGGTTTCACTTATCAACAGCCTATCTTTTTGGCATTAGTTATCGCTAACTTTAACCTCCCATAAAGTTAAATTTTTAAATGCCAGAATTTTCTCACCTCCATGTTCATAGTCAGTTCTCATTGCTTGATGGGGCTGCTTCTATAACTTCCATGATGCAAAAAGCCAAGGAAGATAATATGCGTGCTGTTGCTTTAACAGACCATGGAAACATGTTTGGTGCTTTTAAATTTGTGGCTGAAGCAAATCGTTTTGGAATAACTCCTATTGTTGGGTGTGAATTCTACCTTGTTGAGGACCGACATAAACGGGAATTTACAGGAGGAAAAAAGGATAAACGATATCATCAATTATTGCTGGCCAAAGATCAAAAGGGCTATGAAAACCTATCTAAACTATGTTCTTTAGGGTATATGGAGGGGCTTTATTCAAAGTATCCCCGTATTGATTTAGAGCTCCTTAAAAAATATAAAGAGGGTTTAATCGCAACAACATGCTGCATTGCCTCTGTCATTCAGCAATCCATACTTTTTAAATCTGAAGAAGATGCCGAAAAGACATTTGTTCAATGGCATGAATTGTTTGGCGATGATTATTTTATTGAACTTCAAAGGCATGGTATAGGTGAAATTGATGGAACTGGAAAGACTCAAGAGGATGTGAACCAGGTTTTAATGAAGTGGTCGAAGAAGTATAATGTTCCGATGATTGCAACCAATGATTCTCATTATGTTGACGAGGATGATTGGACGGCACATGATATTTTGCTTTGCGTTAATACGGGAGAAAAAATAAGCACTCCGAAAGGACAAGGGAAGGGTTATCGATTTGGTTTTCCAAACAGTAATTTTTACTTTAAAACACAGGCAGAAATGAACGAAATGTTCAAGGATGTGCCTGAAGCTATTGATAATACCAACATAATCGTTGACAAAATAACACCGCCTGAGCTGAAGCGTGATATCTTGCTTCCCAATTATGTGCTTCCAGAAAAATTTCAAGATCAAAACGAGTACTTGAAGTACTTGACCTTTGAAGGTGCTAAAAAACGATACGGCACCATAACAGCAGAAATTGAAGAACGACTAAATTTTGAATTGAAGATAGTAAAGGATATGAACTTTCCTGGTTATTTCTTAATCGTTCAAGATTTTACAACAGTTGCCAGATCAATGGGTGTTTCGGTAGGACCAGGTAGAGGGTCAGCCGCTGGTTCCGCAATAGCCTATTGTGTGGGGATTACGAATATAGATCCTATCAAATATAATTTACTCTTTGAACGCTTCTTGAATCCAGAAAGAGTTTCAATGCCTGATATTGATATAGATTTTGACGATGAAGGTCGCTCAAAAATTATTGATTATGTGGTTGATAAATACGGTAAGAATCAGGTAGCGCAGATTATTACTTATGGTTCTATGGCTGCCAAATCATCGATAAGAGATGTTGGAAGAGTTTTGGACGTTCCTTTACCAGAAGTTGATAAGGTTGCCAAAATGGTTCCTAATATCTCATTAGCTGCCATATTTGATACAGAAGAGAAGGTTCTAAAAAAGAAATTGAATGCTGAAGATTATGC
>CAYPJC010000355.1:0-576 GCA_964410855.1 uncultured Flavobacteriales bacterium
CATTTTTATCAAGTTTTAATATAAAAACATCTGCCCCTCCCAAATTGGGTAAAAAAGCTGTTCCAGCACCTGGATCAAAATCGACACCATCAATACAACGTCCTGTAGTATAAATACTTCCATTAGCATCTGTTTTTATCATCCGTACTACATCTTGATTACTGCTTCCCATACTATTTGCCCAGAGGAAGTTTCCATTAGAGTCTAATTTCAGAATGAATATATCATTCAGCCCGTTTGAAGTAAGGTTATAAATCGAAGTATCTGGATCAAAATCAGCGACCCCTCGAAAATAGCCTCCAATCAATATGTTTCCATTTAAGTCAGTATCTACTGAGTTTGCAATATCATTTGAGTTTCCTCCTAAAGATTTTGCCCAAACAAAATCTCCATTACTTCTCAATTTTAAAATAAAAATGTCTGCTAATCGAGTTGCAATTAGATTACTGACAGCTGAGCTGGCATCAAAATCAACCGTATCGTTAAAAAACCCAGTAATTAATATATCTCCATTTGATTCAATCTTTATATCTCTTACTGCATCATAACCAATTCCTCCAAAAGCAAACACCCAAC
>CAYPJC010000355.1:613-2562 GCA_964410855.1 uncultured Flavobacteriales bacterium
GGCTAAACCCGCAGACACAAGATTATTAACAGTTGAACTTGGGTCGAAATCCACAGTGTCTTCAAAAAACCCAGCAGTATAAATATTCCCAAACTGATCTGTATCAATAATATATCCTTGATCGTCTCCATTTCCTCCTATTTGTGAAACCCAATCTAATTTTAATTCCTGAGAGAAAATGGAAAACGAAATAATAGAAAATAAGGTGATCAGTATGGTTTTTATGAATATTTTAGATTAGTATAGTACTATTACTTAAAATTAAACAATTTAACTATCAAAGAATTCTCTTTTACCTGTACCACTTCAAAGTTTCCATCTGAGTCAATAAATCTTAACGGACTATTCATTGCAAATTATAGGGAAAACTCCATGGCTTTGCACTCTCGAATAAATCTGGTTGTATACTCGCCAATTCCTGCTCATTGGCTCTAATGTAATTCTTTTGATTGGTTTTTGCAAGCTGCAAACTTGCTTTATTTATGCCCACAAGTTACCGCTAACGCTCAAACTTGTGGCAACGGACGACCAAATGATCACCTTTAAATTCTTATTCCATTTATATTTTAATGTTGATAGTCAACCTTTTAAAAACCTTACTTAAAAAACCAAAACGTTTGATACACTACCCAGAGCGTTCTCAATCATAGATAAGTGCTTTCCCATACTTTAAGAAGTTCTTTTTATCCTCAAATGTTGTTGCTGTTACAACACCATCTCCAAACTCTTGTGGATGAAATTCTAAGTAAAATATTCCTTTCACTTCTTTCTCATGGAATCCTTTATTGTGATACTCTCTATTATAGGGCTTTGTATCATAGGCAAAAACCCATCTCATATTTTGAGTAAACATGACTCCTCTTTTACCTATTTTGTAAACCCTATTTTTATACTCAAAAAGAATAAAGCCTTCTTTCTTTTCGCATAAATTTGGAATTTGAAACTTATTCCCCTTAATTCTCGGTTTAACAATTACCCTATGAGTAGAGTCTCCAAAAACAAAGTAGATTTTAAAATTACTATTAAGCCTTATCTCTTTTCCTTGTTTAAAAAATTCAACAGTTACTTCTTGTGAATAACTCAATAAAGTAATTAGTAATAATAAGATTGTAAATAAATTTTTCATTGTTAGATTATTACCATTTACTTAAAGGATATGTTGCTGTTTTTCCTCCACCGTAGAGATATACTTTCTTACTTGCAGTGCCTATGACAAATGAGATTCCACTTACAGTACGTTCAGCTTCTCTTTTAACTTGATTTTTAATATCTTTTTCAGAGACAGGTTGGTCAAAGAAGGCTCTACTACTTTCTCCTCCAATGGTAGTTCCGGTTCCCATACCATCTCCGCTATTGCTATATGCGGTTATCTCTCCACTTGGATGATCATGAAATGTTCCTTGCACTTCTGATAAAGATCCTTGTTCTTCAGGATTTGCTGCATCAAATACATCTATGCTGGCTTCACCTGCAATTCTAGGATCTACTTCCTCTCCTGGATTTGCCCATATAACCTTTTGATTACCTTCAGCGTCAAGTCCATAAAGACCCCCATATTCCCTAAAAGGATTTTCCACATCCATCTCTATTACTTTCTTAGATTCAGTTCTTACGGCTTTCGGAGGGAGCTTAAGAGCTGACTCTATTTTTTCTAAATCAGTAGTTAATCCTTTCCTATCGTTCTTTTTTATCATCTTCTGTTCCGCCTTGTCAGTAACAACATTAACGTCGTTATTCTTTTCCCCATCATCTCCAATCGTTTTGCCATTCTCATTTTCATATTTCCCTGCATTACTACCCATAGGGTCAACAAAAATTATCGGATTATTATCAAAGGCATTGTAAGGAGAAAAATGTGGATGAACAACAGGGTCAACACCCCACCAACGTCCTAAACGAGAATCGTAAGGTCTGTAAAAAGTAGTGTAATGATTTCCGGAACCTTTCAC
>CAYPJC010000356.1:0-2551 GCA_964410855.1 uncultured Flavobacteriales bacterium
CCTCGGCTTTTGAGCTTAGGATTTTTGATGATTGCTTATTTTTTAAAATCAAAACTTCAAGCTCGAATTTTATATAATGCTTAAGCCTTCCTTGAAATTCTTCTAACATTTCCTGAATTCGACCATCATCTGTCTTGCCAACACATATTAGCTTAATATTCATTTTTTTTAATTTTTCAGGTAATTCACAATTATACCAATATATATTTTGAAGTTTAAAAATTGGTAATTTTAAAAAATGCGATATGTTTATTTAATCCTCTTCACTTTAATTAACGCGTACTCATTCAGCCAAGATCAGAGTGAATTAGGCAGCTATCTAGAGGATGGTAATTCAACTAAGTTGACTTCATATTTCAGCGAATCAATCGAATTAGAGATACTTGGTGATAAAGGCGTTTTTAATCAGCAACAAGCTACAATTGTTTTAAATGATTTCTTTAAATCTAACCCTCCATCTAAGTATTTTGTAAAGCATAAAGGTGGAGGCGATAATAAAGCAATCTTTGAAATAGGTTCTTTACTATCAAATGGAAATGAATATCGAACTTACCTTCTGTATAATGAAGTAGCAAATAAGCCTCAAATTATCGAACTTCGCATCGAATTGGAAGAATAGAAAATTTGAACGACACAAGAACCTTAATATCCCAAGCCTTAGTTGAAGATATTCAAGAAGGAGATCATAGTGGCCTAGCTTGTATTCCTGCTGAAGCTATTGGAAAAGCGCATTTATTAGTAAAAGATCGGGGTGTACTTGCAGGAGTTGAAATAGCAAAAGAAGTGTTTTTTCAAGTAGATCCAGAATGTAAACTTTCGATTTTAAAGGAAGACGGGCAAACCATTGAGCCTAACGATATTGTTTTTGAAGTTCATGGTCGGTCTCAATCTATTATTAAAGCAGAAAGATTAGCTCTTAACTTTATGCAGCGTATGAGTGGCATAGCAACTTTTACGAACCGGTTAATTAAACTTCTCGATGAACTCCCAACTAAATTACTAGACACTAGAAAAACGACTCCAAATTTTAGAATATTTGAAAAACAAGCTGTAAAAATTGGTGGTGGAATAAACCATAGATTTGGTTTGTATGACATGATTATGATAAAAGATAATCACATCGACTATGCTGGTGGAATTGATAAAGCCATAAAAAAAACTCACTCCTATTTAAAAGAAAATAATCTAAAGCTAAAAATAGAAATTGAGGCTAGAGATTTAGAAGAAGTCAAGCAAATAATACGTTCAGAAAAAGTTGATCGAATCATGTTGGATAACTTCAGTTATTCTGATTTAAAAGAAGCAATTCATTTAATTGGTGATTTTGCTGAAACAGAAGCTTCAGGAGGAATAACTGAGAAAACCATTAGAAACTATGCCGAATGCGGTGTTGACTTTATAAGTGTCGGGGCACTTACGCATCAAATCAAAAGCCTTGACCTCAGTTTAAAAGCTATAAATAATGATTGATAGCTTGCTAAAAAAAATAGAGAATACTGCTGCAGTCCAAAAATCGATTAGGCTTTCGAAGGTAATTGTCTTACCGGGATTTGATAAGCTTCCTATTTTTTATGTGGCAAAATTTTTTATCAAAGGAATTCAAAAAGGTTTAATTGCTACAAAAGCTTCATCAATTGCCTTTAAGTTCTTCTTGGCATTATTTCCGACAATTATTTTTTTACTGACCTTAATTCCATACATACCAGTTGAGAATTTCAATCTTGAATTATTGAATATTTTAGAAGATTTACTTCCAGGCTCTGCCTATGAGTTTGCTGAAAAATCACTTTTAAATTTAATGGAAGATGGAGGTACAGGCCTATTGTCGTTTGGCTTTTTATTCGCGCTATACCTTGCTACCAATGGCTTTGACGGCATGCTTGAAGCATTTAAGGATAGCCCCAATTCGAATTTCAAGAGAAACATCTTTCAGCAAAAACTCATTTCTGTTAGTTTACTATTTATACTAACCATTCTTTTAGCAATTTCTATAACCGCCATTGCATTATCAGAGTATCTAATTTACTTTATATTAGATAAAGGCAGTATTGCATCATTTGCCGTTTCTTCAGGAAAATGGATAATTATTGCTGCACTTTGCTTCTTTGGAATTTCCTTTATTTATTACTTGGGTGGAAATCGCAATATGAAATGGCGATTTTTCTCTGCTGGCTCTACCCTAGCAACTTTTTTAGTTCTTGTTGTTTCTTTAGGTTTTGGCTTTTACGTAGATAATTTTGCCAATTACAATAAAATATATGGTTCAATTGGCACAATTATAGTCATCATGTTATGGATTTATTTTAATTCCTTTGTGCTGCTCATTGGCTTCGAATTAAATGCTAGTATTCAACAAGCTGGCTCTATTGAGAAAATTGAAAAAGAAATAGAAGGAACTAAGACCTCGTCAACTATCTAGCAATATTTATTAATTTTAATATTTAAAATTACTTTTTTATGAAACGGATATACTACATTTTAATTCTAATGTCATTATCACATTTAGCCTCTGGCCAAACTTTTAATTGGGCTAATAGCTTTGGCTCAACAG
>CAYPJC010000357.1:0-2549 GCA_964410855.1 uncultured Flavobacteriales bacterium
GGATTAGAGCACAGACATGTTGGTAGCTTACATGCTGCTGATGCAGAAATGGCAATCCAAAATGCAAGAGATGTTTATACTAGAAGACAAGAAGGTGTTAGCGTTTGGGTGGTAGAATCTAAACATGTGACGGCTTCAAATCCTGAAAAATCTGGTGAATTGTTTGAACCAGCAATAGATAAAGTATACCGTCATCCTACTTTTTATAAGTTGCCGGACGAACTAAAGCACATGTAATGGAGCAAAAAGCCTTATACGATTATTTATTACTTTTAGGAGATAATCCAACTATTCTGGGTCAGCGATTAGGAGAATTATGCGGACATGGACCTGAATTGGAAACAGATATAGCTCTAACAAACATTTCCTTAGACTTATTTGGACAAGTTAGAAATTACTTTCAATATGCTGCTGAGGTAGCAGGGAATGGTGCTACTGAGGACTCTATTGCTATGTTGCGATTGGAGCATGAATACAAGAATTCGCTTCTAGTAGAACAGCCAAATATTGATTTCGCTCATGTAATTTGTAAGCAGTTTCTATTTGATACCTATCATCAACTACTTTTAAATGAATTGGTAAATAGTAAAAATGACCAAATTGCTGCCATTGCTAAAAAATCAATAAAGGAAGTAGATTATCATGTTGATTTTTCGTCTGCTTGGATGCAAAGACTAGGTGATGGAACAGAGGAAAGTAATGAGAAATTAAAAAAAGCAGTTGATTTCCTTTGGAGGTATAGTATGGAATTCTTTAAACCAACAGAAACGGAAGTCTTAATGGCTGAAATGGGTGTTGGTCCAGACTTAACTAAATTAAAACCAGTTTACCTAGAAAGAGTAAGAGAAGTCTTTGGAGCTTCTAACATAGAAATCCCAAAAGAAATTACTTTTCAATTTGGCGGAAAGACTGGAAGACACACAGAATATATGGGATATATCTTAGCAGAATTTCAATACATGCAAAGAGCCTACCCAAATATGAAATGGTAAATGATAACTGCAGATCCAAAGCTAAATGAATTATTAAGATCGGTTAGCGATCCGGAGATTCCTGTTTTATCTATCATGGATATGGGAATCGTTCGTAAATTGGAAGAAGAAGAGGGTGTTTACACTGTTACCATAACCCCTACTTATTCAGGTTGCCCTGCAATGGATACCATTGGCGATGACATCATAGCTGCTTTTAAAGAAGAAGGGTATGAAGCCAAAATTAAATTGGTGTTAAGTCCAGCTTGGACAACTGACTGGATAACTAAGAGAGGCAGAGAAGAACTTGAAAAATATGGTATTGCTGCTCCTTTAGAAGCGTCAGTTGATAAAGATGCCTTGAATGGAGAGCCCAATAAAGTACAATGCACCAATTGTGGGTCTAAGAATACAAAAATGGTCAGTCGTTTTGGTTCTACAGCTTGTAAAGCTCTTTTTCAATGCAAAGAATGCCACGAGCCTTTCGATTATTTTAAATGTTTGAAATAGAGAACTAGTCAATTTAAATAAAGTTGATTTAAATTTGCTAGCTTGTTTATTATAAGTAGTTTTGATTTTCAATTAATTTATATTATAATAAACCAAAAACAATTACAACAATGAGAAAATTGATTAATCTCTTTTTTGTAGGTTTTCTATTATTAGCAATGTCGTCTTGTGTTGTTTATGAGACCCATACTGTAACTGGAAATCCTATAGGGACTAAAAAAGGAGTTGTTAAAGCTAATGCATTCCAAAAAAATGCTAATTATACCATGCAAGCTGCAGCTAAAAAAGGAAAAATAAATAAGATTGGAAGCGTAGATACAAGAGTTACAGTATTTATTTTTCCATTTTACAAAACCGTTGTTACAGGCGAATAAATGACAAATCAGATGAAAAAAATTAAAACAATCGCAGCATGTGTAGTCCTAACTTTAGGCTTATCATCTTGCACTGTAACAGTGCCACATGCTGTTACAGATCACCCTATTGGGGCGAAAAAAGGTAGTTCAAAAACTGGAGTTATTTTTGGTGTTATTTATTTAAATGGAGATTACAGTGTCGCAGATGCTGCTAAAAAAGGAAAAATAAAAGGACCAATATCTACAATAGATATAAAAACGACTAGATATTTTTTATACTCTACTAAAGAAATCATTGTCACTGGTGACGAAAAATAAAAGATTAAGAATATGAAATTTTTAAGAAATATAACATTAATAGGAATGATAGCATTCCTCTCTTCATGTGCGGTTTCTGGCCCTGCTACAGCGCCAAAAGCTTTAGTTACCAAGAACCCAATTGGAGCTAAAAAGGGAGTTGCAGAAAAGACAATTTGGCTAGGAATATGGATTGGAAATACTGATTTAAGTATAACTAAGGCTGCAAAAAAAGGAAAAATTACCAAGATTGCAACTGTAGATTCAGAAGTTCATGCAAAGTTATTTCGTGCAACATATAGAACAATTGTTACAGGAGAATAGATTTAACTCTAAATTATTAAAGGACATTCTAGTGAAGAATGTCCTTTTTTTATGCAAATTTGTTAGATAAATTTATTCCGATGGAAAATAT
>CAYPJC010000358.1:0-2531 GCA_964410855.1 uncultured Flavobacteriales bacterium
TCACTTGGATTTTTAAACTTAAGCGGACAAAGTGGAGATTTTCAAATCGGAGTCTTAAAGTATAGTGGTGGTGGTGATTGGTATTCAAATTTGGAAACTTCTCTACCTAACTTAATTCGTTTTACGAATCAGAATCTAAACACTTCAATTGAATTAGATCAAGCAATTATTGAACCTTCGAGTTTGGAAATTTTCGATTATCCTTTCCTCCACATGACTGGTCATGGCAATGTTGTTTTCAAGAATGATGAATCTGAGAATTTAAGAAACTACTTATTGGCAGGGGGATTTCTACATATTGACGACAACTATGGCATGGACCCTTTTATTAGAAGAGAAATAAAAAAGATATTTCCAAATGAAGAGTTTGTAGAGTTACCTTTTGACCATCCCATTTACCACCAGAAATATGATTTCAATAATGGCTTACCAAAAGTCCACGAACATGACGGTAAAGCTCCTATAGGGTATGGAATAATAAAGGAAGGTAGATTACTTGTTTTTTACACCTATGAAAGTGACCTTGGAGATGGTTGGGAGGACCCTGAAATCCACAATGACTCTAAAGAAACTAGAACCAGAGCCCTTCAAATGGGTGCAAACATATTATCCTTTGTCTTCCTTGGAGAATAAAACCTCAGACAAAGTAGTTGAATTTATTTCAAATCACTTAGATAATCAACCATCAAAAGTTGCCTTAGCATTAAGCAAAAGACCTGAACTTCCAAAAGAATTTATTCTAAGTCAAATTAATGGAAGGCAGAAAGCGTTCGTCAAAATACCCTTTCTACAAAAATTTCCAAGCTACATTTTTCCCAATTCGAGATCTGTTTCACAAAGCTCCTCTGAGGCAGCAGCAAAGTATAAATCTCAACTCATTTCTGGAAAGAAAATAATTGACGGAAGCGGAGGAATGGGCATAGATAGTTACTTCTTTTCAAAAAAAATTGGCGAGCTAAACTATGTAGAACAAAACTTGGAATTATTTGAGATAACCAAAAAGAACTTCAAAACATTAGAGTCAAATAATATATTTTGTTTTAATGAATCAATTGAAAGCCATTTAAAAAGACTGAATGAAAAAGTTGATTGTATTTATTTAGATCCAGATAGAAGAAAAGAATCGTCTCGATTATTCAAAATTGAAGATTGTGAGCCAAATGTATTAAACCTAATGGATTCTCTTTGGAATAGAGCTGATCAAATCATGATCAAGTTCTCCCCCATGCTTGATATTAAAAAAGCAATTGAGCAATTGAAATTTGTTAAAGAAGTGCATATTGTTTCAGTTAAGAATGACTGCAAGGAATTATTATTTATCTTAGAAAAGAATATTTCAGACGAACCCAACATTACAGCAGTTGACATCATTGAAGACCAAAAAAATAGTTTCAACTTTAATTTCGTTGAGGAACAGAAACATATTATTAAATTGTCTGATCCACTTAAGTACCTCTATGAACCAAATGTCTCAATCTTGAAAGCAGGTGGATTTAAATCAATTGCGAATCATTTTAATCTCAAAAAAATAGCCACAAACACTCATTTATACACGTCAACTGAATATTGCAAACCCTTCCCAGGAAGAATAATTGAGATTTTACAGGTCGATAAACCAAAAAAGGGTTTAATCAATAAGGCAAATGTAATTTGTCGTAACTTTTCTTTAAAACCAGAAGAATTAAAACGAAAGTTTAAAATTTTAGATGGAGGGCCTATTTATCTTTATGCTTGCAAAAACAAAGACGGTAAAGGCCTATTTATTACAGGAGAAAAAGTTTAGTCTGTCTCTTCTTTAGATAACTGTTTGTATAAGAATAGTAGCCGACTTCGAAAGTAGGATTTTTCAGTTTACTACTAACCTGAGTTTGATCTAAGAGTTTTAATTATTGTTCTAAAAATCAATAAACTACGTCGTTGCGATAGCATCCCCTTAGACACACCAACTGGTATAGAAAAATTTGTTTGTTTTCGAAAGCCATTCACAACCGGCCATCGAGCGAAGTCGAGATGTCTGAGGCTGTGCTAAATTATAATTTAATGGGTCAATCAATAGTTTTAATCGATGGGGCGTCTCGGCTCCGCTCGACGACCCATATTCGCTTGACGCTCAATGTTATTACAGAAAATAGAAGGGCTACGTTGAAGTTGATTAAGAAGTGAATTTTTAATTTTCACACTGAGTTTGATCTAAGGACTTTATTGTTGTTCTAAAAATCAATAAATTACGTCGTTGCGATGAGTGGAGTGCAACGGAATGAAGCTTACTAATATTGATGCGGACTATAATGTTCATACCTGCTTGCCGTCAGGCAGATTTACAGCTATTTCGGCTATTATTTTTATACTTTGTGCCAGTAGTTTTTCTTACGCAACTTCAAATTGTTCGTCCATATTTTCAAGACTAAATTTGATATTCGTTTTTAATGCTCTAAACACTTTTAGTATAGTTTCAATTGTTACATTTCGAGTGTTAGTTTCTAATTTCGAAATTTGCGATTTTTGCACTCCAACTAATTTCCCTAATTGTT
>CAYPJC010000359.1:0-2526 GCA_964410855.1 uncultured Flavobacteriales bacterium
TTCTTTAGTAGTAAACTTAGGAATGTGGTTTGAAAGATTTGTAATTATTGTAACATCATTGCACAGAGATTATTTGCCGTCTAGTTGGACAATGTTTCACCCTACATTTGTAGATATTGGATGTTTTATAGGAACCATAGGAATCTTTTTCGTTTTATTTCTTTTGTTTGCTAGATTCTTTCCTGTGTTGCCTTTAAATGAATTGAAAACTATTCTTAAATCTTCTGGGGAACAGTATAAAACTAAAGCTGAAGAACATTAATATAGATTCTGAAATGACTGATAATAAAACAATATATGTAACCTACGATGACGATGTAGTTCTTTTAGAAGGAGCTAAAGAACTCGTGTCAAAAGGTGTGCATATTCGAGACGTATTTTCACCGTTCCCGATTCACGGACTTGATCCTGTAATTGGTATTAAGCAGACTAGATTAGCAATTTGTGCTTTTATTTATGGCTTAATTGGTTTAATGCTTGCATTATTTGGAATGTATTACTTCATGATTGTTGATTGGCCAATGAATATTGGTGGTAAACCGAATAATTTCTTTTATCAAAACATACCTGCTTTCGTTCCAATTGCATTTGAGTTTACAGTTTTGTTAGCTGCACACGGAATGGCTCTAACTTATTTTATTAGGAATTGGACATTGCCTGGTGTTAAAGCTAGAAATCCATATCCTTATACGACTGATGATAAATTTGTGATGGAAATTCACCCATCTGATAGTCATATTACTGTTGATGAGTTAACAGAACATTTAAAGACTACTGGATCTATTTTAATTGAGGAACGATAACAGGATAAATTAGTTCAATGAAAAATAAAAAATACACATTAATTAGTTCGTTATTCACAGGTTTACTTGTGTCTATGGTTCTATTTTCATGCAAAGACTCTCAAAGCCCTGGAGTAGAGTATATGCCTGACATGTACAGGTCTCCTGCTATTGAAGCATATGTTGATTACAGGTTTCCTGATTCTTTAACTTCTCTGCAAGCACCTGAGAACTCAATTCCTCGTGGATATATACCTTATGCCTATCCAAATACGAACGAAGGATATGAATTAGCAGGAAAGCAATTAAGTAATCCTTATGAAGTGAGTGAAAAACAAATCAAAGAAGGTAAAAAATTATATACTTCTTTTTGCGCTCATTGTCATGGGCCAAAGGGTAAAGGGGAAGGTTCTATAACAAATGCTATTTATGGAGCTGTTCCTTCATATGTTGATGAAATACCAAATAGAAGAGGAAATCGTTCAATGTCTCAATTAAGTGAAGGTCATATTTACCATACAATTATGTTTGGGTTGAACGCAATGGGACCTCACTCTAGTCTAATTCGAGAGCAAGATAGATGGAAGATAGTCTCATATGTGCTGACTTTGCAAGGTAAGGATCCTTTGAATGCCTCTAGTATTTCTGTGTCAACAACTGAAGACACTGGTGAAACAGAGTCATCAAATGAGGCTGACGAAAGTGAGTCAGATGAAAATATAGAAGAAGCGAGTTTGTAATAAAAACGAAGAAAAAAACAAGAAATGGATTTTATTTTTACAAAAAAAGCAAAGCTAATCTTTTCAATATTCATGTTGATTGGTGTTGTTGCTATGGTCATAGGTTATATGGGAGACCATGATCGGTTTTGGGCAAACTTTTTTGTCAATGGGTTCTTTTATTTTGGAATAAGTTTAGGTGCATTATTTTTCTTGGCATTACAATATGCAACTGAAGCAAGTTATATGGTTGCTCTTAAAAGAGTGATGGAGGGAATCTCTCAGTACATTTTTGTTGGTGCAGGAATCTTGATTATATTTTTTGCGGCCGGTTCACTCCATTTACATCATATTTATCATTGGATGGATGTTTCTATAATGTTTGAGTATGTAATGCAAGCATCAGTTGAATCAGCTCATCCTGAATATATCCATGAAATGGTTGATGGGGCAATAAAAAATGAGCACTATGATAAACTTATTGCAGGTAAATCTGCTTATTTGAATCAACCATTTTTCTGGATTAGAACAATAATCTACTTGGGCGTTTGGTGTTATTTCGCTCATTTATTTAGAAAAAGATCCTTAGAAGAAGATAAAATTGGTGGAACAAAATTGCATTATAAAAACATTACTTCTGCTGCTATTTTTTTAGTTTTCTTTGCATTTACGTCATCTACTGCGTCTTGGGATTGGATTATGTCCATAGACACACACTGGTTTAGTACTTTATTTGGATGGTATGTGTTTTCTGGAATTTGGGTTAGCTTCTTAATCTTTTTTGTATTGATTTCTATTTGGCTAAAAAATAAGGGATATCTGCCACATGTTAATAAAAGTCATATTCATGATGTATCTAAATGGATGTTTGCAATCAGTTTCTTGTGGTCCTATTTATGGTTTTCTCAGTTTATGCTAATCTGGTATGCTAATATTCCAGAAGAAGTAACGTATTACGTACAAAGAATACAAGATTTTAAATGGTTGTTTTTTGGAATATTTTTCACCAATTTATTATTTCCTAA
>CAYPJC010000360.1:0-2521 GCA_964410855.1 uncultured Flavobacteriales bacterium
CAATTAAAAACTGAGTTTCCAACTATGGAAGTTTTTAAAGTAGATTTTAAAATTGATTCAACATTTTTAGATAAATTCTTTGATTATGCAGCAACGAAAAAAGTAGAAAAAGATGAAACAGATTACAAAAAATCTAAAAAGCTGATTGACACACAAATTACTGCACTACTTGCAAGGAACTTATATACAAACTCTAGTTATTTTGAAATTATAAATCAATTAAATGACTCCTACATAGAAGCAGTCAATGTGATTCAAAGTGATGAGTTTGAGAAATCAAAACTTGAATATGATTAATTATATTTGCACACCTAAAATTAAAAATTGAATACTATGACTGAAAACATTAAAAACGGACTGCTAATTGGTTTTGCAGCTTTAACAATTGTGAACACAGGAATCCTATTATCAAGTGGAGATGATGTTTCATATGAAAAAACGGCTATCAATAAAAAATCAGGAGATAATTCTGCTGCCAATAAAGCTGATATAAATTTTGAAGACAATTACAATGACAATCAAGCCAATGTGATTGAGGCTGATTTGGGCCCTAAGACAAACATAAAATTTACTGAAATGGAACATGATTTCGGAACAATCGAACAGAATTCTAGAAATCCAAAAACTTTTACCTTCACTAATACAGGTGAAAATCCTTTAATTATTTCAGATGCAAAAGGAAGTTGCGGTTGTACTGTTCCTAATTATCCAAGAGAACCTATTGCACCAGGTGAAACAGGAGAAATTGAAGTGGTTTATAGCCCAGGAAGTCAGAAGAACCAACAAACCAAATCAATTACTATTACAGCTAATACAGAGCCTGCTACAACTGTTTTAAGAATAAGTGCTACAGTTAATCCAGGTGAGGATGGAGAAGCGACTCCAGATCCAAATACAATTCAACTTGGTTCATAAACCAAGTTTAGATATAATCATAGAAAAAGCTGCCAAATGGCAGCTTTTTCTATTTTAAATTTATTGTTTCTTAGCTAAACTTATTCTTCTAATTTTTTATTCACTACCCATACAGCATTATCGCGGATACTTTCCTCTAAAGTTACATTATCTCTCAAAGCTTGCTGTTTAACTTTTTCTAACCACCCAGATTTATCTGAGAGAATCAATTCAATCACCTTTTCTACTTCAGCTTCAAAATCAAACTCTTCTTTCCAAGAATCCTTCATTTTCTTTAGTGCTAATGTTTGAATCATTTGCTCTTTTGTATATCCCACAATTGGGTATAAAGACTCTGCCAGATTCAGAAGTTCTAAATCACTTCCATACTTCTGAATTGCAGTTTTCTTAATTGACGCACTAGGCCCTCCCTTCGTGAACAGATTATACAAGTCATCTATAAAATTATAACCAATCATTTTAATGTTTTCATCTGTAGTTTCTACAATAATAATATCCGTTTTAGCAAGTTCTAGTTCCAAGTCTAAAGATGAAACAGTTAGCCCTTCTCCTTCAAATTCTTTTGGCCAAGCAATAGTCTTATTGTAGAACCAAAGTCGAGATTTCTTAGAAAAAACAGAATCTAATATAGGATAAAACCCTATAAAACTTTGAAAAAAACTATCCCCTACTCCTAGCAAGGTCGTGTTTGACTCTTTACTATTTTTAGTATAATGAAGTTTCGGATAATAGAGAGAATCTTCTTGAGCAAACCATAGTAGATTCATTGACTCCCCAATATCGTAATCAGTAAATCGATAGTTTTTGACAGTCGTTTCTCCCGGCAAAAATGATAGTGTAGGCAGTTGATAATTAAAAGTTGAATTGATATAATTAATTAAAGTATCAGCAACCTTCGCCACTGTATTCCCAGACCAATGAATACCATATGAAGGGAAAATTGGATGCTCGAATTTATTTTTATTCTCTACGATATAAGCTCTAGCATCAAATATATTGATGCCTTTTTCATCAGCCATTGATATTAAAGAATGGTAGTTATCCTCCTTTTCTATTGCTTCTTCAAAATAATGATCTGGAATATTTTCTGGATAAACTGCAGCTTTGCCGGGTGCAACTAAAAATAAAAGCAATATTTCTCGTTTTGCTAAAGAGTCTTGAACATATTTAGCCTTTTCAAGAAATTCTATAAAAGAATCGGCACCAATATAATCATCACCAAAAAATGTCTCTATATACCCTTCTGAAATAACCATATTATTCTTTGCGGTGATTACTCCTCTAGTATTTGCTAATTCAAATAAACTATATTGATATTGATTGTATATGCGGATAAGGGTATTCCTAAAACCAATAAAATCTTTCTTATAAAGGCTATAATTTTGCTGAAACACTCCATTATGCCATGTAATCCTTGATAAATCACTTTTAATGGATTCAGGCTTTTCAAAGGATCCTTGAAGAGGCTTTTCATCAACAATCATCAATTTATGTTGCATAAAAGGCAATATCAGTATTAAGAAAAATACCGAAAATAAAATTCTATTATAATTGCCTTTAAACATCAAAATCTAAAATAAATGAAAGGATTAAAGTCAGATGCCAC
>CAYPJC010000361.1:0-870 GCA_964410855.1 uncultured Flavobacteriales bacterium
TTTTTAAAATTAATATTTTTAAAAATATATTGTTATCCATTTTTTAAGGGTCGACTAAATAGTCAATAAAAGATCAAGCTAATTCCAAAGCAAACGTATTCCAATGCTGTGGTTGTAACCAAATAGCTGAAAGTCTTCAGTCATATAGGTTTTGGTGTAATTTAATTGGTAAAATATATCACCTAAAATATGCTCTGTCAAATGAAACTTCAAGCCTGTTCCAGCGCCAAATCCATAACCGATGCCACCTGGTCGTGCATTGATATTGTTATCTGTTAAATGGAAGATGTCATAGTTAATTCCATCTACCACGATATAGTTTCTTTGCATCTCTGTGTCATTGATATTGCCTGAAATCGATAGGTAAGCATTGGTTCCATTTTTTTCATAATAACTAATTTGAGTCCCTAAGTTTAGGTTAAATCGTCTTTCTTCTCCAATAATTGGTAATTGCTGAAATACAGGGCCTGGAGCCCGATTAAAGGGATCATCAATTGCTACGGTAAAGAATTGTTCATAATCTAAAACAACCATATTGAATTCAACAAAAAGAGAGAGGTATCGACTAGCTCTATAGTTTAAATGAAGGCCTAACTCAACTGAAGTTTGATAACGTGATTCTATAGGGTATTCAGCGACTTGATAGGGATAAACAAAGTAATTATCGAAGGATTGCTGGTTAAATGGCTGATTAAAGATGTAATTGATTCCATAAATTGTAGCACTTGGAGATCCGTTGTAAATTATTGCACTGTTTGGGCTAGCAAAATAGGCTCCCATGCTAAAACCAAAATTAAAACGTGGAGTGGTGTCTTTCTTCAAGCCATAGTAGTCTTCTTGCGCACTTAAAGAAGAAGCAAGTAATATGAA
>CAYPJC010000361.1:900-2520 GCA_964410855.1 uncultured Flavobacteriales bacterium
ATTTGAATAGTTAACCATTAAAGTATCAACTATGTTTCCTTTTCTCAAATATAGCCAATGATTCAATTGATTAAAACTCAATGTATTTATGCAGTTTAAATTAACTTTGCGTTTTCTAATTCCAAAATTAAGTCTCTAATTCTATGAATAATTTTAAACAATTAGGTGTTTCAGCTAATTTAACAAAAGCTTTGGCAGAAATGGGGATAACTGTTCCAACAGAGGTTCAAATAAAAGCGATTCCATCTTTACTTGAAAAGAGTAATGATTTTATTGTTCAATCTTCAACTGGTTCAGGAAAAACTGCAGCATTTGGATTACCCTTAATTTCAAAAGTAGATCCAAAGAACAGACAAGTTCAAGCGCTAATTTTAACACCTACACGAGAGTTAGGGATTCAAATCTCAAAACAGCTTTTTAAGTTTACCAAGTACTTAGATGAGATGGTTTATGTGGAGGCTGTTTATGGTGGCGAACATATTTTGAAACAAATAACCGCTTTGCGACGGCCAACTCAAATTGTTGTTGCAACACCCGGCAGACTTAGAGATTTATATCAAAAAAAAGCCATTGATTTAAAAGAAGTAAGAACAGTGGTACTCGATGAAGCAGATGAAATGCTAAGCATGGGATTTAGAGAAGAAGTAGATTACTTGCTTAACCTAACCAAAGCCAATCGAAATACTTGGATGTTTTCTGCAACCATTCCGGGTGGTGTTTTGGACTTAATTAAAATTCATTTTAGAAAGGATGCTGAAAGAATTCAAGTGAGCACACAAAACAAGGTAAATAAGGATGTGGAGCATCGTTACTTAGTTTGCGAGATAGATAATAAAACAAATATTATTGTTCAATTTTTAAAAGCGCGAAAAGGAGATCGAGGAGTTATTTTCTGCCGAACAAAAAAAGGAGCACAAAAATTGGCCGCTCAATTACAAGCGAAAAACTTTAAAACTGATTCCATTCACGGCGATTTACAACAAAAAGAAAGAGATAAAGTAATGCGTGCGTTTGTTAAGGAAAACATTGATGTATTAGTTGCAACCGATGTTGCAGCGAGAGGAATAGATGTGAAGGATTTAGGATTTGTAATCCACCACCAATTGCCAGAAAAAGAAGAATTTTATGTTCACCGAAGTGGTCGAACAGCCAGAGCTGGGAAAGAAGGTATTTCTTTGGCTCTTATTACATCCTCAGAGGAAAGGTACATTGTCAATTTGGGCAAAAAGCTGGGAATTATGATAAGACCTGTAAGTTAATGGATCAAGCAGATGAGAATTTGATGGACGGTAAAGTTCTGTTACAATTAGTCAGCATGCAAATGCCCTTTGGTAAATACAAAGGAAGGTTGCTGTGCGACATACCTGAGCCTTACTTGGTTTGGTTTAAACAAAAGGGATTTCCAACTGGAAAGCTAGGCATGTTATTAGAAACCATTTATGAAATTAAATTGAATGGCTTGGAAGAATTGTTAACTCCATTAAAACCTGTTAAAAAGTTTAGGAGTTAGATTTCGGCAAATTCTAATTACCAAATAAAAAATAAAGGACCAGACAACCTTTTTATAACTTAGGGGATTCTATTTATGAAAACCTCAAGAATTGAAAGAGTTGATTTTAA
>CAYPJC010000362.1:0-2516 GCA_964410855.1 uncultured Flavobacteriales bacterium
GGTAATTTATAAAATAATCGTCAGCATATTCATGCAGCACAGAAGGAGCAAAAGGCCGAAAACTCTCCCGAAGCTTAATTTTCTGATTAATTTTATCCTTAATCTCAGCCTGACGTGGATCAGCCAAAATAGAACGATGCCCTAAAGCTCTAGGCCCAAATTCCGCCCTACCCTGTATCCAGCCAATAAGCTGACCTTTTGAGAGTAACTCTGCTGTCACTTCACAGATACTATCCGGTAAATATTGAATATCTAAAGCACGATTATATTGAATCAATTGCTTTACATCTTGATCAGAAATTGTCGATCCCAAATAAGGAGATAACAGTTTTTTTTCTGTTGAAATCACCAAACCTGGTTTGTCATGATGCAAAGCAAGCCACGCAGCCCCCAACGCAGTACCATCATCAGCCGGAGCAGAGGGAATAAAAACCTGATCAAAACCAGTTTTATCTTTGATTTGGCCATTGTATGCTGAATTTAATGCACAGCCACCACCAAATGTCAGGTTTTTAGACCCTGTAACCTGTTGCAGGTGTTGTAACAATTGTGTAACTAATTCAGCAAAAAAGTATTGTCCAGTAAAGGCTAGGTCGGCAGATTGTTCAATTGCATCCTGCTCAGGCCGTTTAAATTTATCGAGTGCAGATAAACTGGAAAACAAATCTTTAGAACAATGCTGACACTCAAAACCATCCACTGAAATGGTCGTTTTCAATAAATTATAAAATTCTCGATTTAATTTACCATAAGGCGCCAACCCCATCACTTTCCATTCTTCACCTTTTAACCAATCAAAGCCACAGAGTTCCGTTATTTTCATATAATAAAACCCGATACTTCCAGTCCCCTTACTTTCATAAAGACAAACAATTTTTTGGTCTTTAAAATGGTAAAAACCTATTGAGCCATTTTCACCAAAGGAGTCTATAACCGCACAAGCAGACTCTGAAAATGGACTGCTATAACAAGCAGTAGCAGCATGTGTTAAATGATGGTGATAATCTGCAAACGAAATAGAACAGTCAGGGTAGTGTTCAGCAATAATTCGAACTAAATTAATACCAGAACTCACTATTTTATTTCGCTGACTGGCAATCATATGGTGTAGCTGATAATTTTTTAGTGGAGAACGTAACCTTTTAATCCCCGTTTTCATCAACCCTGATGCAGTTAAACATCCTAAAGCAGCCACTATATTTTCATACAAAGGACGCTTTTTACGCCAATTGATCACAATCACAATTTCATCTGGGTAGGGGCAATATGTTTTCAACAAATCATGAATCTGAAGCAAAGGATCAGCTTCACAATGTAAAGCACGTTTGTTTTGCATAAAACGTTCTGTCGCTTCAGCAAACAAAACTTCTCCTTGATCGTCAACTATTGCTAAAGCTGGATCATGGTAGGTAATAGATAGACCAATGTAATATTTTTTCACCCAGCTTTCATAACTTTAGTCTGACTATGAATTTTCTCTCGCCATGAAACCTGCTGCCAATCAACATACTTTCGCTCCAAAATATTATTTTGTTGTGCTTTGATTTGACTTACAAAGTGAGTATATTGTCCGCAAAGAGAAAAGAATTCTGCCAATATTGCAATATATCCAGGTGTATTAAAACCACAGCGCCTTTTTGCAATAGCTAGTGCTTTAGGCAAATATCGCCAGTAGGTCAATGCATGGCTTCTGGACAGAATTTTAACTAGATAAGTGACCGGTTCATTTCCTTTCTGACTGTTGTCTTGTAATACCGGATCAATCAGTTCTAAATGCCTCATCACTCGTTTAAAATAAGCTTTTGAATGATAGATTCCTTCCAGAATCTTTAAATAATTCTGTTCCGCCTGCTGGACGGAAAAATTATAAGGAATAAAATTTATGATCCCATCAGAATTATTACCGCTGCTAGATTGCTTATAACGTCCTTCTCTTTGTAATCGCGCCATTAGTGGTGTACATGGTAGTGCATTCAAAAGCCCAGCCATCACGATAGGCGCATTACTTGCATTCACAAAATCAATAAATTCTTCTACGGATTCATTAGTATCATGATCAAATCCATAGATCATGCCCATCATAACCCCACCGCCTGTTTGTTCAGAAATAAAATTTAATTTTTCAACTAAACTCTTTTCTCCACGGAGATTTTGACGTTTTTTGGTTTCTAATAACGAAGCTTCATTGGGTGTTTCAACACCGTAAAAACCATTGATGAAATTAGTTTTATGAAACCAATACCTTAACTCTTCCATGATAAGCGAATCATCTGCTAGACGTAATGTTAGCTCAGTATACTTAGGATGGTGATAGCCTATTTTTTTACCTATCTCATAAAGACTTTTTAATACAGTTAATGCCTTTCTTGGATTACCAATAAAATTATCATCAACTATAAATACTTGCCCCATCCAACCTAAATCTCTCATCTGACGAAAAGATTGTTCCGTCTTTTCCCATGGCGTTACACGATAAGACTTTCCAAAACGCAAAGGAATATCGCAAAATTCACAGC
>CAYPJC010000363.1:0-2512 GCA_964410855.1 uncultured Flavobacteriales bacterium
CTTAGACTTAGTCAAAAGGGCTTTAAATTTTCTTTTGTTTTATCTTAATTCCGATTTTCGGAAACAGGAATTGGCACCTATTTCATTGCTGAAAAGGTTGCCAAGGCTTCACAGGGCCTGTCCCTCTGCCTTTCTTGATAATTCTTATATTAAGAACGATTCAGTTAATTACCAACTGATTGATTTGTTTTTTTAAAATGCTTGTACATAAAAAACCCTATAGTTCCCAATAGGATATATGGAATAAACATAATATATACAATACCTTTATTAATCCCTTTTCCAAGAGCTTCTCCACCGTTTTGCATATTAGATTCTATGGCAGCTTTACACATTGCGCATTGAGCTTCAACTTCAGTGCTAATACCAAAGAATAGAATTACCAAAAACAAGAAAATTAATCCTTTGTTTATCACGCTACAAAGATAATCATGAAAGGTTTATTATACTAATAGTATGGCGAAATCATGAAGTAAACAATTACACCAGTGATTGTCACATATAACCAAAGTGGTAAGGTGATTCGAGCGATCTTTTTATGTTTATCAAATTTTTCAGCCAAAGCTCTGCTAAAAGTTATCATGACTAATGGAACAATAATTATTGCTAATAGAATATGTGAAAGTAATATGAAGAAATAAATATTTCGAATTAGACCTTCTCCTCCAAAGGTAGTTGATTCAGTAAGTGCATGATAAGTAATATAGGACAGAAGAAATAAAACAGACAAAATTAATGCTGTTAGCATCAGATTACGATGCACATTAATGTTCCTGTTTTTTATAGCAATGAAGGCTGCAATCAAAACCAAACTGGCTGTACCGTTAATGAATGCATTTAACTTAGGCAATAGGTATATTTCATTGCCAACGTCAAAACTCTTAGGCAATAAATAAAGAATTGCAACAACTACAGGTATCAATATAGATGCTATAATTATTAATGGTTGAAAGTTGAACTGCTTTGTATTCCCCATTTTTTATTTTTTATTTTTCATCGAAACATATTCTTCGCGAAGTAAGATCTGAATAGCATCCATTAAACTTTCTACCTCTCTAGTGCTTGTGCCATCAAAAATTCCCCGAATTCGTCCCTCCCTATCTATTAAAAACAAATTTGAAGAATGGAGGAATCCACCAGGTGCAAGTTCATCTTCCATAGCATTGGCAAAGTACCCTTCAAAAGCAACTCGATAAATATCTTCTTTACTACCTGTTACAAAATTCCATACACTGTCTTGAGCATACACTCTTTTTGAATATTCATAAAGCACTTCAACAGAATCATTTTCCGGATCTACTGTATGAGAAAGTAATTTAAAATCAGCCCTGTCATAGAAATGCTTTTGTAATTCAAGCATATGTGTAGACATCTTAGGACAAATCGTTGGACAGATGGTAAAGAAAAAATCAGCCACATAAATCTTGCCTCGATAATCATCTTGATTAATGAGCTCCCCTAGATGGTTTGTAAATTGAAAATTCGGGATGCTATGATAAATAGTATCTAGAGATCCCTCAACTACTTTTTTTGGGCCGTAAAATGGAAGTTTTTTGAAATTATTTGTCCCGGAATGTAAAATAAAAAAAGCTACTGTAGGTAGAATCAAGATGGCAATTAAAATCGCCCCTTTCTTAACTTTATTTACATTCATGCCTTATAAAAAACCATCAATATCATGGGTATATACAGCTTCTGCTAGAACCATAACTATGAGATAAATTACCAAAACAATATAAGGAATAGCCACCATATATATGAAGTTTTTATACTCATGCTTCAAGTGCATATAATATGCTACGATATAATATGCTTTAAAAAGTGTAAGGATAATAAACGTCCACTTCACAAATGCCCAGGCTAACCCCATGGCCTTCCAGGTTAATCCCAAAGAAACTTCTGCTGTTGTAATTCCCAAAAGAACCCAAAAGATTACCCAAATTGTTTTTCGCATTGCCTTACCATCCTCCTCTGAGTGATGTAAAGCATATTCAGCTGTTCTATCAAAATCTGACATGTCGTGTAATTCTTAAAAAAATTTTATACTAAATAGAAGAATGTAAATACAAAAACCCATACAAGGTCAACAAAGTGCCAATACAGGCCTACCTTCTCGACCATTTCATAATGCCCTCGTTTTTCATATGTGCCCTTTATAACGTTAGCGAAAATGATGACATTTAAAATCACCCCACTAAAAACGTGAGTACCATGAAATCCGGTAATGAAAAAGAAAAAGTTACCAAAAGCTGGCAAACCATATTCATTGACAGTTAAGTTAGCTCCATAAACTTCTACTCCTTCTTTTATAAAGGCAGCAGCTTCAGCACCACTTACTTCTACTCCTGTTGCAAGAATAAAAGAATCTTTAGCTTCATTTACCCATTGAGCAATGGAGCCATCAACTAATTGAAGAGCTCCTAACTCAGTTCCATGAATGAAGTGATACCATTCCCATGCTTGAGATCCAAGAAAAATTAAACCTCCGACAATCGTAAGCGCCATCCATAAA
>CAYPJC010000364.1:0-1935 GCA_964410855.1 uncultured Flavobacteriales bacterium
CAGAATCAGCTATTTTTTCCCATAACTCAACTACATTTCCTTGATAAACTAAAGAAATTGCTTCTTTCTCTTGAATTGCTTTTTTAGTACGTACTATCAGTTTATCCAAATCAGTAAATACTTCATCAACCCATCCTTGTGTATGCCTTGTTTGGGTGGCTTTTTGATTTATTTCAGCAGTAATGCTAACAGCTCCTGCAATTTTAGCTGCTTTTGGTTGAGCACCTGACATTCCACCTAAACCTGCTGTAACAAATAGTTTTCCTCCCATGCCCTTATCGTCAATCATTCTGCCAGCGTTTAGGACTGTAATTGTAGTGCCATGAACAATTCCTTGAGGCCCAATATACATGAATGAACCTGCAGTCATTTGACCATATTGAGTAACTCCTAGCGCATTGAATTTTTCCAAATCATCTGGTTTGGAATAATTTGGAACCATCATCCCATTGGTAACAACAACTCTTGGAGCATCCTTGTGTGATGGAAAAAGACCCATCGGGTGTCCTGAGTACAGGGCTAATGTTTGCTCATTAGTCATTTCTGCTAAATACTTCATGGTCAAAAGATATTGAGCCCAATTTTGAAATACTGCTCCATTTCCTCCATAAGTAATTAATTCATGTGGGTGTTGAGCCACAGCGTAATCTAAATTATTTGAAAGCATTAACATAATGCCTGCTGCTTGTTTTGACTGATGCGGAAATTCATTGATGTGTTTAGCCTTAATCTCATAATCAGGTCTAAAGCGATACATATAAATTCTTCCATATTCTTTTAGCTCTTGGGCAAACTCTTTTGCCAATTCAGCATGATGTTCTTGAGAAAAATAGCGAAGTGCATTTTGTAGTGCTAATTTTTTTTCTTGAGTGTTTAGTATTTCTTTTCGTTTTGGAGCATGATTGATTTCTTTCTCATATGATTTAACTGGAGGAAGTTTATCGGGAATACCTGCTAGTATGGTTTGTTTAAAATCCATTTTTGATGTTTTTTAAGAATTTTTCTTTCTTTTCATTTTGTAAGGGCAATGCTTGCAACCATTGTTGCAGCAATAGCCTCTTTTTAGATGATACTTTTCAGTAAAAACAATGTACCCTTCTTTACTTAGGTAATAATCGTCTTTCTCGTATTTGTCTTGAATTGAAAATCCATCCATTATGTCACAAAATTAAGGAACTAATGAAGTAGAAAATAGTTCAATAGTTTTGTTCTATGAATAAGTTGCTACTCCCTTCACCTCTAATTGAATTGAAAGGCCAGTTATTGAAAGAGAAAAGGATTCAAGTTTTTGTAAAAAGAGACGACTTAATTCATCCCATTATATCTGGGAACAAATGGAGAAAGCTAAAATATAATTTGCAGCAAGCTGATCAGCAAGCTAAAAAGCAAATTTTAACTTTTGGTGGGGCTTTTTCTAATCATTTAATTGCCACAGCTGCAATTGGTAAGTTGTTAGGTTATAAAACAATAGGAGTTATTAGGGGAGAAGAACCTAAGGGTTTGAGTGATACACTTATCGACTGCAAGAAAATGGGAATGAAACTGCTTTTTGTTAGTCGAGGTGAATATAAGAATAAGAATAATCGAGGTTTTATAGACTCTCTTGTATCTGGCTTAGGGGATTATTATTTAATTCCCGAGGGGGGAAGTAATGATTTAGGCTCATTGGGTTGTAAGGATATAATTAAAGAAATCGAAATTAATTTTGATTTTATTTGTTGTGCTGCTGGAACAGGAACAACAGCTGCAGGCATTCTAAGTATTCTAAATAAAGAGAATTTATTAGTAGTGCCAGCGCTCAAAGGAGGCGATTTCCTTAAGGAGGAGGTACTGGCTTTTGAAAACAATGAGTTAAAAGAAGATCAACTCCATTTTTTTTCAAATTATCATTTTGGAGGATATGCAAAAGTTAGCCAAGGTTTAATTGATTTTGCC
>CAYPJC010000364.1:1945-2498 GCA_964410855.1 uncultured Flavobacteriales bacterium
TTTCTATCTAAATTATCAAATCAAATTAGATTTGGTGTACACATCTAAACTGTTCTATGGGATTTTTGAATTAATTAATCGAGATTATTTTAAGGAGGATAGTAAAATAGTTATACTTCATTCAGGTGGCTTGCAGGGGAATAGGGGTATTGAAAAGAGAGGTAAATTTAAATTGGAATATAGTTAATACTAGTATGTTAACTTCTTTGTGATTAATTGTTGCTTCCCTCTGAATGTCCCATTAAATTTACCGTTTAGTTTTTCAATAATTATTAATAATGAGGAAATCTCTTTTCTTTTTAAGCCTGATTTTAAGTAATTTGTTAATAGTTGCTCAAGCTGGAAGCAAAAGAATCAGTCGTTCTGAATACATTAATTTATACAAGGGTGCGGCAATTGAAGAGATGCATCGAAGTGGTGTTCCGGCTAGTATAACTTTGGCGCAAGGAATATTAGAATCTGGTGATGGCAATAGTCCATTAGCTAGACATGCCAATAATCATTTTGGAATTAAGTGTCATTCTGATTGGACAGGGAAAAAATTTATTCAAGA
>CAYPJC010000365.1:0-2488 GCA_964410855.1 uncultured Flavobacteriales bacterium
TGAGTTCGGTATAAGACAAAAAACTAAACGTCTAAAAATCAGATCGTCATTGCGAGCTTTGTACTCAAAGTGCCTGCCCGTCCAAAGCAAAGCGAAGGCGGGAAGCAATCTCACCCTTAAACTGAGATTGCTTCTTCATTCCGTTGCACTCCACTCATCGCAATGACGTAGTTTATTGATTTTTAGTACGATAATAAAACTCTTAGGTCGAACTCAGGTTAGAATTAATTAAACATCCTGAAGAAATTTACTTTTTGATAGAGAAGGAAAACTTCTCTGCTTTTAATCGAATTAAATCAGACGAAATGTGGCATTATTATTCTGGTGATTCACTTCTAATCCATTTGATTGATTTAAGTGGGAGTTATACTTCACACGTAATTGGGTTAGATATTAAGGGTTTCAAACTTCCTGATTCTTTATTTGCAAAGGAGTTTCCTCAACATCGTAACATAATTGAACAATTAGTTCGTTTGGACTTAAGGAATTAATTACCTTTATGTTTTTAAGAACAATTTGCAGGAGTCACAAATCATAGAAAAAAGAAAACAGCAATTAAAGCTTCCTTTTCATAGGGATCAAATTGAATATTGGGGCCCAATAAGTAATGACTTTTCAGATGCATTTTTAAGCATGGGGAGATTGTTTTTGCAGCAATTTTTAGTAGGTGTTCATGTAAGACTTATAAAAGGCGTATTTTCTTCTTTTGTTGAACTTGTCCAGAATATTGCAGAGTACCATCAAATTGAATTTGAGGAAAATATTCCTCAATCATTTGTAAATTTGGTGATTGAAAAAGAGTTGATTACGATTTCAACTCTTAATCAAGTAAAAGAAAAAGATGTAGTCCAACTCACTGAGCTTTTTGAAAAGCTTTTTTCATTATCAAAAGAAGAATTAAAAAAAGCCTATCGAGATTCCCTTTTTGAAGGGGAAAGTTTAGGGCTGATTATGATAAAAAAGTTAATTAATTCTAATTTGGAGTGGGAAATTAGCAAGGATAAGGAAGGGATTAACTGGTTAAGTTTAGAACTCAAAATCAATTATGAAAACACTTAAAATTGAGCCTTATCTTCAAACCCCGGAAATAGTTTTTGATCCGACTACTGGAAAAATGCTACTTTCAGGCAAATCATACCCTGCAGATGCCATTGAGTTTTATCAACCGATAATAGAATGGAGTCGCGATTACGTTAAACAAACTACTCAAGAAACAGAATTAACCTGTGAGATTGAGTACTTGAATTCAGCATCTCAGAAACAACTTGTTGAACTCATCATGGCATTTAAGCCGCTCTATGATAAGTCTAAAAACTTCAGTGTTGTTTGGAAATTTGAAGAAGGGGATGATGATATCTTATCAGTTGGAGAATTGGTAGAACATGAATTGGAAATTCCATTCCGCTACGAAGAAGTAACATTCTAATTATTTTTCACTATAAACTTCAATTCCGTTGACAAAGGTTTTAAGAACTTTTGTCTTCAAAAGTTGGCTCTCATCAACCAGCATGAGATCTTGATCTAAAAAAATAAAGTCTGCGTCCTTACCAATCTCTATACTTCCTTTAACCTTTTCTTCAAAATTAGCTATTGCGGCCCAAATGGTCATGCCTTTTAATGCATCTTCTCTACTAAGTGCGTTCTCCATTTGAAATCCTTCCTTAGGATAGAGTTTTTCATCTTTGCGCACTACTGCTGCAAAAAAAGTTTTTAAAGGGTCAATGCTCTCAATTGGAAAATCTGTTCCGAGTGCAATAATCTGGTTTTGCTGCATTAAATCCTTATAAGCATAAGCGTGTTTCATTCTATCTTTACCAATTCTTTCTTCTAGCCAGTACATATCAGAAGTTGCATGAGTTGGTTGAACTGAAGGAATAATTGTATTTTCTTTAAACTTTATAAGGTCATCTGGGTCAACTATTTGAGCATGTTCTATTCGCCATCTTTTATCATTGGTACCTTTCAAAGTAGCTGCATAAATAGTAAGCATAAGCCTATTTGCTCCATCTCCAATGCAATGCGTATTCATTTGGAAGCCATTCTCGTTTAATAGTTTAGCTTCTTCCGCTAAATAATTACTGTCTTGTAGGAATAGACCTTCGTTTTTTGGGTCATCGTGATATGGGTCATTAAGTTTGGCGCCTCTCGAACCTAAAGCTCCGTCAGCAAAGTATTTAAATGAACGAATACTCAATTGTGGGGTCAAGTAAGGGCCGGATTTTAAGAACTGGTTTTTATTCTCTTCAGTTGGCATCAACATACCATATACCTTCATTTTAAGTTCTCCCATTTTTTGAAGAGAATCAATCAGATTGGCCATGTCGTTCTCCATCATTGCATCAGAAACAGTTGTTAATCCAACAGCAAAACACATTTCTTCTGCCTTTTTTAGTGCTTTTATTTTTCGTTCTTCAGAAAATGGGGGAGTTTTTTTAAATACAAGATCTACTGCATTGTCAATTAATAGACCGCTTAGCTTACCTTCTTC
>CAYPJC010000366.1:0-2482 GCA_964410855.1 uncultured Flavobacteriales bacterium
TACCGTGCTGGGCAATTCTTTCAGTAACCCACAGCGGAGTGTCAGCTGCAAATGTTGTTGCAACCATCGATATACCTGCTATATACCAAGGTAATTTTCGGCCTCCTAAGAAGAAGTCACTTAAACTCTTACTTGCTTGGTTTTTATAATATAAACCGATTCCAAAAGCAATTAAGAGGTAAACACCTATTATTATCCAATCTATGGGTGCTAAATTCATAAATCAAAGAAAATGAATTCTTATTGAAAGATAATTCATAGGCAAAATCTTTATAAACATTTGAAATTCGACAAAACTTACTCATGGTCTATTCAGTAAGTTTGCAAGATGTCAGAGAATGAAGAAAATGGTCCTGAAAAGGAAGAGCCATCTATCCTTAAAAAATTAAACATCAAGCGAAAGCCTATTGATAAGGTTTACAGTAGAGAAATTCCTGCAGTTACTTCAGCAGAAACCCCTGCAGAAAAACATGCAGAAACTCCAGCAATAAAACCTGCCGAGGAAAAATTAGTTAAAATTCAACAAGAAGGCGACTTTAAAATGGTTGCTACTTGCATGCAGAACTTGGAAGATGAATTAGAGCAAGAATTAATTGCGATAGGTGCTAAAGAAATTAAGAAGCAAAAAAGGGCCATAGAGTTTGTAGGAGACTTAGAGCTTTTGTATTCAGCTAACATTTGGTTGCGAACAGCTTTAAAAGTGTTGAAACCTCTATTTCATTACCAGGCAAAAAATGATGAGGAGTTATATAGCAGAGCGAAAAATATTGCTTGGGAGCAAGTGTTTTCTGAAGACAAAACGTTTTCTATAGATTCTGCTGTTCATTCAGAGCATTTTACACACAGTCAATTTGCATCTTTGAGAATAAAGGATGCTATTGTTGATAGATTTAGAGAGCAACAGATAAAAAGACCGAATGTAGAGCGGTATCAGCCGGATATTCGAATTCATTTACACATCAATGATACAAAAGTTACCTTATCACTTGATAGCTCAGGAGATCCCTTGTTTAAACGTGGTTATCGCACAAAACAACATTTAGCGCCTATCAATGAATGTTTGGCAGCTGGACTAATCCTTAAAACGGGTTGGAAAGGAGAATGTGACTTTTTAGATCCAATGACTGGGACTGGAACTATTGCCATAGAAGCATCCTTAATTGCGTGTAATATTCCACCCAATTTAAATAGAACCCATTTTGCATTTGAGGGTTGGAAAAGTTATGATCAGGCATTATTGTCAAAAGTATTAGGAGCAGCAAAAGATAAGTTTACCCCATTAACCTCAAAAATATTTGCTAGAGAGATGAATTCTAATAATGTTAGGAGTGCTCGTATAAATATAAATACGGCAAATATGCGTAAAAGTATAAGCTTAGAGCAAGCAGACTTTTTTAAGGAAGAACCACCTTCAGATAAAGGTATCATGGTTGTAAACCCCCCATATGGTGAGCGTCTTATAATAGAAGAAGGCATACCAGACTTTTTTGAAAGGTTTGGATCAGCATTGAAACACGAATATACTGGTTGGACTGCTTGGATAATAGCAGCTGACATGGAGTCATTCAAAAATATTGGACTGAAACCTTCTAAAAAGATACCCATGATGAATGGTAAAATAGAATGTCAGTTTAGAAAATATGAATTGTTTGATGGCAAGCTGAAAGAGCTTAAGAAAGCGTTGAGTGAAAAGAAGGACGCTGACTAGCATATTATTTTTAAAAGATAGCTTAAAGTAGAAGATTCAAAATTTATTTATTACTAAATTTGAGTTCGCATTATTTCAAATGAGATACCATGAGTGACAATAATTCTCATCCTTTATTTAAGGATCATGTTAAAAAAGCAAGTCGTTTTCAATTTAGAAAGCCTACTCCAAGCAAAACCAATTGGGATAAGTTTTACAAACTTTCTTCCAATGAAAACCTTCTAGGACCTTCTCCCATGGCAATGGAAGCAATTCAAAAAGCCATAGCTGGTATTTATGAGTATGATTTTTATGACGATTATCAGTTTCAAGATGTTTTAGCGGATTATTACAATCAAGAATTACAATCAGGTCAATTTATTACAGCAAATAGTGGAGTAGAGGTGTTGGAAATTATTTGCAGGGGTTTGGTAAGTGTAGGTTCCCAATGCATCATTAGTAGTCCAACTTTTTCGCCTTATAGTAATATTATTGAGCTAGAAGGAGGGGAAGTAATCGATATTCCATTGCAATTGCCAGATTATACGGTAAATGTTGATGGAATCTTAAATGCCATCAATGAAAAGACTGCATTGATATTTATAACCAATCCTAATAATCCAACAGGAACTTATATTAATAAAACTGATTTCGAAAGGCTTTTAAATCAAGTTCCCAATCATGTGATTTTAGTTTATGATGAGGTTTATCTTCACTTTGTTGATGCTCCAGATTTTCCCTTTGCAAAAGATTATGTGAAACAAGGCAAGAATATTATTGGACTGCATACTTTTT
>CAYPJC010000367.1:0-2428 GCA_964410855.1 uncultured Flavobacteriales bacterium
ATTAAAGCATCGTTATCCTTTTTATAGATACTGTAAGCTGCTGCTTTTGAAATTTCAGATAAAACCCATGATCCAAACCATAAGTCGCGAGTCCGTCTTGCTGCGGCGATAAAATCTTGAACAGGGCCGATTGACAGGGTAATTAAATACTTAGACATTTTAATTTCCTCCGTTTGCGAAGTAATTCATGAAGGCATCTAGGGCGTTGGTTGCGTTGTTGTCACCGTTGTTGTTATAGATGGGAGATATATCTTCGGCTTTATCATCTGCCTTCCAAGTTCCATTGGTAAAGTCTTTCGGTAAATGCCTATTATTAGCTTCACCAGAGTTCTTAAGACGAATGGTTAGATTGTTTAAATGCTGATTTGGCATTTTTAGAGCAATCGACTTATACCCGATCCCAACTTTCATTGCCTTTAGAATCAAAGGACTTGCCATTCTGGAATCATCTGATTCAGTATTATTTAAAATGGGAATTACTTCAGATTTTCCTGGTGGTGCATCCTGATTAAAATCAAAAATAATTGGCAAACCAAAAGCCGCCCTTGGGAAACTTTGTTTGGCAAGATGTACTGGATCATGACCATTTGTATTTTGTCCAACAATCTCTCGAATAGAATCTGCTTCAGGCCAATTACTTCTACTAGGATAAGTTTTGGGTTCATTATCGTTATGCTTTTGTTCCCTTTTTGTTTTTCTTCCAATTCCTATGATGGTATGGTCTCCATTACGATTATATTGAAACTCAACTTGCCTGAAGTGGTGCAACTTTCCTACAGCTTTATTCCAAGCATCATGAGCATCATGAGCACTTATTTCTTCGAGACTACAACCGTTAATTTTTTCTACATCTTCTTTTGTAAGCACCTTATATGATTTATCTGTACTGAATAACACTTCAACAGACCCAAGCCCTCGTCTAGTTCTCGCCCCAATACCACCAAAACAAGACCACCACTGAAATGACTTCAAAATATCTTCCCAATCTTTATTTTCTAGATCATTTGAAGAAATGAAAATTTCAAATTCTATTCCTTCTTTGATTAAATCATCATCCCGACCTTGAACAGCAGAAAACAAAGCATAAGCAATTCCGTTGTTACGTCCTATTTTCTCGCTTGCTTTAATTACGTTACTGCCATTTATTGGTTCAACATTAACTCTAATGAAAACCTTACTGGAAAAGTCCTTCTCTCCTGACTCCTTCAACTCCTTCTCATCCCCAATGCCACCCCAAACTCGGCGTTCTTCTCTAAATAGGGCCACCCCTTCCAAACGATTTTTCTGAACTGGATCATTCATTTTCAAAAAACGCCACCAGTACCGCAATTGCCCACGAATAGCCGAGGCGCGTATGGGCATTTCCATATCAGGTTCTCCTGCCTTTACGCCACCACCATATATGGGTGTGATAACTTTAACCTTGTAGGTCACCGAATACGGGTTATCTACTAACTTTGGGTCTTCTGGTACATTTATATCTGCTTCTGGTATTCTTATTCTCATACCTTTTCTCCTATAAATTCCATTTCATACTTCCCCAGCCCAAAGCTAGTCTTATTTCCAATATGCAGCCATTCACCCAGTTTTAATACTTCCAAAAACGCTTGCAAATCTCCTGTGTAGCTAACCTCTCCCGTCAACCCACCAAACTTCATCCATTTCTTTTGGCTTCCTGAAAAACGATCCCAGTCGTCCCACTTTGTATTGGTTTTACCCATTTTAATGCCTTCGGCTTTATGGATTAATTCTTGATATTCACCTTGGGTGTCTGCATAAGCGGTTTCTAATGTTTTCAATCGCCCTAGTAATCTTGCACAAAACAGTGAAAAAGTGGGGGGGTGTCTTTGTAGTTTGTTATTTTCTTTTAGGCGTAAACGAGTGGGTAGGTGTAGCTTAATAATATTGCTATCTTTTGAGTCTATTTTTAGATTTTCAGGTGAGTAGTTACTTTGCACAATCTCTATTACTTTGTATTTACCCTGTTCATAACCCAAGCCCATTTGCATTCCTAGATACTCGATGGCTGCTTGAGCAATGGCATAATGCTGCGTTGCTTCGCCAAATAGTGTCACATCACAATGAAATTGATAACCTTTAGGATAGTTTTCTTTCTCATCCAAAGGTGGAAGTATCACAAAAGGTTTTGGCCAGTCTCCTTTTTTATTTAATCCAGGTTCAAAAAAGTACTGATACCAAGTAGGCGATATTTTCATCAGCGCATGACCAAATCCACCATGAAATGTAGAGCCTTTATAGGCAGGCAATATAATGTCGTCCACGGCTTCCAGCGTGAAACGATATTTTGAAACTTCTAGCGCGCTATTAAACATCTACACCTTCCTTTGGCATGGCTTTAAACGACCAACATGGTTATTTCATGTGGTAGCAGTATCATAGTGCTATGTAGATTATTTTTATGACTTGG
>CAYPJC010000368.1:0-2428 GCA_964410855.1 uncultured Flavobacteriales bacterium
ACTTTGACAAAACCGTCTTTATGTCCGGCAGCACTTGCTTTCCCTGAGGCTGAAAAAGGAAATTTTCCTATTTTCAACTCAAATCCTGCTTCTTTTGCTGATTTCTCAGTATGACCAACTGAAGCTATCTCTGGGGAGCAATAAGTACAACCTGGAATGTTATTGTAATCTAATGCCTCAGGGTTTTCACCTGCAATTTTTTCTACACAAATAATTCCTTCAGCAGAAGCCACGTGAGCAAGAGCTTGGCCAGGGACGCAATCTCCGATAGCATAATAGCCGTCTATATTCGTTTTATAAAAACCATCAACCATTATTTTTCCTTTATCGATAGCAATGCCAACTTCTTCAAGACCTATATTTTCAATATTTGCTATAACACCTACAGCTGATAAAACAATATCACAATCTATAATTTCTTCGCCTTTTTTAGTTTTCACTTTCACTTTCACTTTACACCCAGTGCCCTTGGTGTCAACTTCTGTTACTTCAGCTTCTAGCATTATCTTAATGCCACTTTTCTTGAATGATCTCGCTAATTGTTTAGAAACATCTTCATCTTCAACAGGAACAACATTTGACATAAACTCTACAATAGTTACATCAACTCCAATTGATTTGTAGAAATAGGCAAATTCTACACCTATTGCACCTGAACCAACAACAACCATTTTCTTTGGCATTTTGTCCAAAGTCAAGGCTTCACGGTATCCAATAATTTTCTTGCCGTCCTGTTTAAGATTTGGCAGTACTCTTGATCTTCCTCCTGTAGCGATGATAATGTTTTTTGCAGAAACTTCTTTCGTTTTACCTTCAGAGTCAGTGACTTCTATTTTTTGACCAGGCTTTACTTTACCTGTGCCCATAATCACTTCTATTTTATTCTTTTTTAGCAAGAACTGAACGCCTTTACTCATTCCATCAGCAACATTCCGACTTCTTTTAATCATTCCAGTAAAGTCAACAGAACTACCTTTTACGTCAATTCCGTAATCTGCAGCATGTTGAATATATTCAAAAACATTGGCACTCTTTAAAAGTGCTTTTGTTGGGATACAACCCCAATTTAAACAAACACCACCTAAGGATTCTTTTTCTATAACTGCTGTTTTTAAACCCAATTGAGCAGAACGAATCGCCGCAACATATCCTCCCGGTCCACTTCCTAATACAATAACATCAAAATCCATAATTTACATTTAGTTGATTTACATCAAAATATTTGTAGCGAAATTAATAAAAAGGGTCTATCAATCGAAATAGAATGCATATTCTACAGAAACTATTTTACTTGAATGTTAGATTTTAGTTTTGGGAGTTAAATTTGATTGAACTTTAAGATCAAAAGAATAGCTTGTTAGAGATAATAACAATCATCACTTTTTGATCGATTTTATGCTTGAAAATTAGGGCCGTATTAAAGCAAAATAAAGTTTTTAAAAGAGATTTGTATTTTAAAAAAGGAATACATTTGCGCTCTCAAATATCCACATAAATGCCTTTTAGTTTTAAGGGTAAATAATTGATTAAAAGATGAATACAATAAAAAGTGACGCTTTGTTGGAACGTAGAAAAAATGCGGTTCCAAATGGAGTTGGTGTTTTTAATACTGCAACAGTAGAATCTGCTCATGGTGCAACCATTATTGATACTAATGGAAATGAATTAATTGACTTTACCGCAGGTATTGGAGTTGCCAATGCTGGTCATTGCCCAGCTCCAGTTGTTGAGGCTATTATAGAGCAGGCAAAAAAATACATACATACAAGTTTTAATGTAGTGACTTATGAGCCTTACATAAAGTTATGTGAGATTTTAAATGATCTATTCCCTCATGGGGATAAGACTAAAACAATGTTGGTGAGCACTGGCGCTGAAGCAGTTGAAAATGCTATAAAAATTGCTAAACAATCTACCGGAAGGCAAGGAGTTTTATGCTACTCGGGAGCATTTCATGGTAGAACTATGATGGCAATGACATTAACTTCTAGAACAAGTTACAGCATAGGATGTGGTCCTTTTGCACCAGAAGTTTATCGAATAGATTATCCAAATTTTTATAAAAAAGGAAATGGTTTAAGCGAAGACGATTTTTCTGATCAAGAATTAAATAGACTTCGAAAGTTTTTTAAGACGAATGTTAGGGCAGAGGATTTAGCAGCAATTATTATTGAATTGGTTCAAGGTGAGGGAGGTTTTCATGTTGCACCACAAAAATACATTGAGGGTTTACGCTCTATTTGCGATGAATATGGAATTCGATTAATATTTGATGAAGTTCAGACAGGTTTTGCAAGAACTGCAGCTTGGGGTGCAATGAATCATTTCGATGTATTACCTGACTTATCTACTTGGGCAAAGGCAATGGGTTCTGGTTTGCCAATAGGAGCAATTATCGGAAATGCAGCGATAATGGATTCTGCTGCTA
>CAYPJC010000369.1:0-245 GCA_964410855.1 uncultured Flavobacteriales bacterium
AAATAGAGTCGGCTATGAGTATGGTAGCTGGTACTGCTAGAAGTATGGGAATCAATGTAAAAGGAAAGAAACCGTTTTAATAACGGAAAATATAGCAATATGGCAACATTAACAAAAAAGCGTAAAGAAGCATTAAGCAAGGTCGATAACGAAAAGTTATATTCCTTAAAAGAAGCTTCTGTATTAGTTAAAGAAATTTCAACAACAAAATTTGACTCTTCAGTTGATATAAGTGTTCGATTAGG
>CAYPJC010000369.1:255-496 GCA_964410855.1 uncultured Flavobacteriales bacterium
TTGATCCTCGAAAAGCCAATCAAATGGTTAGAGGTACAGTTAGTCTTCCTCATGGTATTGGTAAAACAGTTACTGTTTTAGCATTGGTTACTCCTGACAAGGAAGCTGAAGCAAAGGAAGCAGGAGCTGATTTTGTTGGTCTTGATGAGTACGTAGATAAGATTAAAGGTGGATGGACTGATGTTGATGTTATTGTTACCATGCCTAGTGTAATGGGAAAGGTTGGAGCTTTAGGTCGTGT
>CAYPJC010000369.1:506-2402 GCA_964410855.1 uncultured Flavobacteriales bacterium
GAGGTTTAATGCCAAACCCTAAATCTGGTACGGTAACTATGGATGTTGCAAAAGCTGTTTCAGAAGTAAAAGCTGGAAAAATTGACTTTAAGGTTGATAAGTTTGGAATTATTCATACATCTATTGGAAGAGCTTCATTTGATGCAGATAAAATTCTAGAAAATAGCAGAGAGATGATTCAAACCATCGTTAAATTGAAACCTACTTCATCTAAAGGGGTGTATATAAAGAGTATTTGTATTTCTGGAACTATGTCTCCTGGAATTCATATTGACCCTAAGAAGTTCATAGAGGACTAAATTATTAATCATTCTATACGATTAGAAATGACACGACAAGAAAAAGAAGAAATTGTAAAAGAGCTTTCAGCTGAATTAAATGAAAATAGTATTTTCTATATAACTGATATTTCAGAATTGGATGCAGAGAGTTCAACTAAGTTAAGAAGGCTTGCTTATAAAAGAGAAGTTTCACTTAAAGTAGTTAAGAATTCGCTCTTAAAGAAGGCCTTAGAATCTGCTGATGGGAGTTATGAAGAATTCTATGAAGTATTGAAAGGAAATACTTCGATCATGTTTTCTGAAATAGGAAATGCTCCTGCGAAATTGATCAAAGAATTTAGAAAGAAAAGTGATAGACCTATATTGAAAGGAGCTTACATTGAAGAAGCAATTTTTATAGGTGATGATAAGATTGAAACCTTGTCTGAAATTAAATCAAAAGAAGAAGTTATTGCAGATATTATTGCACTTCTTCAGTCTCCTGCTAAAAATGTTATTTCTGCCCTTCAGTCTGGTGGAAGTACCCTTTCAGGAATTGTTAAAACACTTTCCGAAAGGAAAGCATAAATAGTACGCACTCTCAACTCATATAAATTATAACAACTAAAAACAAAGTAAAATGGCGAATATAAAAACGCTTGCTGAAGAGTTAGTAAACTTGACAGTAAAAGATGTAAAAGAATTAGCGGATATCCTTAAAGACGAGTATGGCATTGAGCCTGCTGCTGCAGCTGTTGCTGTTGCTGGTCCTGCAGGTGGTGGCGAAGCTGCTGCTGAAGAAAAGTCTGAATTTGACGTAATATTAACTGCTGCTGGTGGATCAAAACTTGCAGTTGTTAAATTGGTTAAAGAATTGACTGGACTAGGATTGAAAGAAGCTAAAGAATTGGTTGATGGAGCACCAAAGCCTGTTAAGGAAGGTGTTTCAAAAGACGAAGCTGAATCTCTTAAAAAGCAATTAGAAGAGGCAGGAGCTGAAGTTGAGCTTAAGTAAATTAAAGCACAACTAAATTATTTAGGTTTAGATCTCAAAATTATTTTGAGGTCTAAACCCTTTCTTGTTTATTTATATCTATATCAAAGTATTAATTAATTACTTCTTGAGATGGCCAACGCATCATTATCAAAACAGCAAAACAGAATCAGTTTTGCATCAATAAAAAATAAACTTGATTATCCTGATTTTCTTGACATACAGTTAAAGTCTTTTCAAGATTTTTTCCAATTAGATACTTCTCCTGAGTTTAGGGATACAGAAGGACTATACAGGGTTTTCAGTGAAAATTTCCCAATAACTGATGCTAGAAATCAGTTTGTACTTGAGTTTTTGGATTACTTCGTTGATCCACCAAGATATAGTATCGATGAAAGTATCGATCGAGGTTTAACTTATAGTGTTCCTCTTAAGGCAAAATTGAAGCTTTATTGTACAGATCCTGAACACGAAGATTTTGAAACAATAGTGCAAGATGTATATTTAGGAACTATTCCTTATATGACTCCAAAAGGTACCTTTTTAATAAATGGTGCTGAACGAGTTATTGTATCTCAATTACACAGATCTCCTGGTGTTTTCTTTGGTCAATCTCGCCATGCAAATGGTACAAAATTGTAT
>CAYPJC010000370.1:0-2375 GCA_964410855.1 uncultured Flavobacteriales bacterium
GTATTTCCGGTCGAATAGCGGACGACTACGATATAAATTTTTTCTTCCGTGTTTGGAGTGAAGTCTATTTCTACCGTTTCAACCCAATCTTTTGTTTCAGTCCAGGCTCCGAGAAGTTTGAATGTTGCATTAGAATCTTCTCTACTTCCGTATGGCCCGGATTCTCCAGATTCAAGGCCACCGCCATGCTCATTAAATTCATAGGTTAAATATATTTCATGTTTCTTTTTTGATTTGCTCATTAATCTTCTTCGTCATCAGGAATTGTTAGTATATTGATTTTCACCAATGCGTCAGTTCTTTGGTCTTCTGTGTCTTCAAAAACTCTCATTGCATATCTTATATCATCTGATGTATATTCATCATTCTCTTCTAGATATATAGCAATCCGTCTCATATCTTTGAGACATTTTTTTACTACGTTTTGATGTTCATCTCCGAATACTGTCATGATTGTTCCTTTTGTTCAATTCGTTTCCATTTTTGATTTTGAATACTCTTCCATACCCAGTCGGGGAAGTAATCAAAATCTTCTTTAAGTTCCCATTCAAATGTGCATCCATCGATGATTCCACCGACCCACATTTTTATATTGAGATTTATTCTTCTTTTTCCATCGAGAACTCTTAGTAGCATATCAACATCATTACATGGAATTATTTTCCCTCTGCTTTCAATGTTCTCAAATACTTCTAATGGACTTTTGCCATTTTTATCGAATGGGTAATTTTCTTTTTTGTACCAGTTCAGTTTGTCGCTTGATTCCTCATAGAATCTTAGGTAAAATTCATAATTCTTTATAAACGTTTCGTTTATGCTTTTCGCCTTGACATATCACAACCTCCAGGTTAGTTATTGACATAATCCCATTATATCAGATATTGATTACACTTTCAAAAAAATGAGAGATGAAGGAATCGAACCTTTTAACGCCACTCGCCACAATAAGTTAAGTGATTTACAGTCACCCGACGAGAACATCTCCCTATAGAGACTGCAAGCAGCCTCCTGTTTAATCATACTAACCAGTCTTGCCGATTTTCAGATCATATTACTGATTGAGCCTTTTACCCGAGCCTTGGGTAATTGACTATGTTGGTTCAGTTAAACCAGCCCTCTTTTATTGCAGCCTAGAAAAACCTGCAAAGGCGTATGGGTTATACCGAAAATGGAGATTGGGGGTTATGATCCCCCGATTTTTGTTTGCAAAACAAATGTTTTACCGATTAAAACTAAATCCCCGAAATGAACAGTGCTTTTCCAATTAAGCTATATGCCTATTTTATTATTCCGCGGGAAATAATAATCAGGGCCCGTAATGCATAAAGTGGTTCGAACACTCATCTCCTGTTCTAATGTTCTAAGTGGAGTCGGAGAGATTTAAACTCCCAACCTTTCGAATGCCATCCGAATGCCCTACCAATTGAGTTACATCTCCAAAGTAAAATTATTCTGATAACCAATATTCTATTTCTTTGACTGTAAGAGGTTCATCACATATTGCGATATTGACATCATGCTTTCTAGAATAGTCTGTTACCGCTTTCGAATAAACATGAAGCCCAAATTTCTTAAAACCCGTCATTACAATTTCTGAATTATTTCTATGAATTGACATGAAGTATGTCTTCTTTTTTTATGAATAGTCTTCTACACCCTCTCTAGTAATCAATTTTCTTTTTTCTTTCTTGGCCTTTTCCCTAGCCATCTCTACTCCCTTTTTGTAATTTTTACTAGAAATTGAAATATTAGGATTTCTTACATCGATATCTCGTTTAGATACTGGCTTAATCTTTTTATTTTTACTCATTTTATTTCCTTATTCATAACTTGTTCTGTAATTTTCATTGCTTCTTCTTTTGTGTCGAAATATCCGCTACTTGGCATTCCCATCGCACAAAACATTCCAAATCCGCAGATGCATTTTCCTTCTTTATCAAGATATCCATCATAATCTTCTGGATCATTTGCTATCTCATCAGATAAAGACATTCTTGATACTATAAAGAATAGACAAACCTCATCAGTACGCCTTGCCCCTGAGTTAACCTTATAATAATGAGTTTTATTTTCAAACATCCAATGTTCTTCATCTTCACTGTCTTTTTTGTGATGTTTCCATTTCATTACTAAAATCTTGGTTGTATTATAAGTAAAATAGGGTTACTGGATGTATTACAAATTATATCAAGTATTTGATCTTTTTTATTTTGAGAAATTGTATAACTTTTCCGTTTCTCAATTTCTATTTTGCATGCTTTCTTAGACCAAAAGGCAAGCCATTTTATACTAAAATTGGGATACCAAGATGCAAACGTTACAATTACGAAAAACGCATCTATTAGGTCAATGAAGGCTCCCAACCAATTTACTAT
>CAYPJC010000371.1:0-574 GCA_964410855.1 uncultured Flavobacteriales bacterium
TATGGAAATGAATAAACCCATTCCGCTAGCTACTACTAAATTTGGTTAATAAAAAAAAACAGGTGTTTTTACTCTATTTTTCTTTAACTAACTTCTCTAATTTTAGTTTCTCTTTTAACGAACAGTGTAATTATGTTAAAAAAAGTCAGTTACATTAATTAAAAAAAGTTTACTACCTATGACTAAAGTGCATTTCTTCTGTGAATTAGAGAACAAAATTGCTGGCAAAGAATTTAGACTAAAAGATTATTAGAGCCAGTGACCTTCGTTTATTTTGTGAATCCCAAACTTTCAAAAATTATCATAAATGTATTTTTTTATTGATCCAACAAATTTAACAACCCAAATAAGCAATGATGCTTTTGGGCCATTAAACACAGATCTAACTAATGTATACAACACAACATCGAGGTTTCAATTGACAATTGAGGCAAAAGCATTTGCATGTCAAACAGGTATTATGATAATTCAACAATCTGTGGATGACACCTCATTAGTAAATCTTATAATTAGGCCTAATAAGAATCTGGATGTTCCAATTAATGTAGAGTACTATGTCTACAGAGGAATACGT
>CAYPJC010000371.1:622-2365 GCA_964410855.1 uncultured Flavobacteriales bacterium
AATGCCGCTACAAGTAATAACCTTGTAAGTAGAATTAGGCAAGATAATACTGTTACAGATTTTAGTTGTAAGACAATTGGGTACGATAATTCATTATCTGACACTGATTTATTGGATGATTTTTTTAGCAGTAAAAACACCCAAATAAATTATGAATTTGTCAAGGAAGGAGATTGGATTGGCACTTTTACAAAGGACCACAAAATAGGTTTTGAAGTGATTTTAAAAAGCGATTTCAACAATTTTAATATGGGTTATTTAAGAGCGGCCAACCATCAAATTGATGTAACGAATCTTAGCGGATTTGCCAAAAGAGCAAAACGTGAAGAAATCCTAAACTTTATTGATCCTGCTGCCTTATATGGGATGCACCACAGTAACAAAAGTGGAGTTAGCTACTACTCGAATGGAGCAACAAATGATACTGAAAAGACAACGAAAAATGTTTCAAGTAATCGATTTATTTATACTAAACTCCTTGAGAAGTTTTATACTAAAAACAAGGTTTATGTTGATGTAAGAAGTGAAAAAGGGTATTCCTATAATTTTTATCAAAATTATAAAGTTAGTGATACAGATTCTGATAATATTAAAATTAGGCTAGGCTTTGGCAGCGGGACATTAAACGAAGATAAATATATGACTAGTAGCTGGCCTATTTTAATTTTAGAAAGTGATCATACTTCAGGGGACGATACTAATAGTATAAAATTGAAATTACGAATATCTTCTCTTGCAGCAAATGGAAATGTGGTAAGCGACAATACAAACCCAATTTTGTATACAAAAACTCCACTAAAAAAGTCTTTGGGTGATGGCATTACTATAGAATCAAAATATATAAAAACTCTGAAGTTAATTGGCACTGGCTCTAATACCGATTGGACAGAGGAATTTAGAATATATTTCCCAAATACTCAATATAACAATTCAGCAGCTAGCACAAGAAACTATATTAGTAACTACGTAAAACTTCATTATTTCAGAACAAAACACATCGTTGCCAATGTTGCTAATGCAAGTGTTTTAGAGAATGCTCTTTATTACGACTCTGCATTTTGTTCTATTGATATCCCAAAATTTGATTTACCGAATAACTTAGTAGTTGGACAAGTAGAAAGTGCCAACCCAATTTATGTGAGAGAACCATTACATAATAGCACGGCTAATGGTATGGTTGAAGGTACCGGAAATTTTGAATTAAATATGATCAATGGAGCTTATTGGGGAGATGGCCGTGTATTAATGTATGCTAGGCTAGAATATGAAAATACAGCTAAAACATCTGAGAAAGAATATTTAAACACCTATGATCGAGACCTAAAGTCCTTCAAACAAAATGATGCTTACAGACTATTTAGTAAACGATTAAAATTCACCATTAAAGACTATAATATTTCTGGCAATGGAACTAATACCAAAATTCCAGGAATAAATTTTTATAGAAGCAATGATTTATCCGATTCCGGGAAAAATCATAAGGAAAATTGCATGCTCTTAGGGCTTACCATCGATGAGATGATGTCCATAAAGGCAGACACACAATTGAGTAATGGACATCGTCGCTTTATTCATTTAGAACCTTTCGTGGGTAATCCACTGCAAGATAGCAACAGCAATAGGTATTTTGCATATTCTGTAAGGCTACAAGGATTTGATAGCAATCAACATGCTGATATTAAAACACCTCAACATAGTGGTGACGATATAATTGTTTACAGCAGAGACAATCAATTTTTTAGT
>CAYPJC010000372.1:0-2353 GCA_964410855.1 uncultured Flavobacteriales bacterium
GGACACATTTTCTTTTTTATTTTTCGAAGGAATTTCTACAACTGTTTTGTTTGGTTCTTTATGACCTTTGATAGCGGCGTTTAGTTGACCGGCTTGTTTAAGGGCTTCTTTTAATCTTTTATTATACACCAAGAACGTGCTTATAGAAACGGGAATAACTCCAATAGCTAGGGTTACAGCCTGATAAAACACAAAACCTTTAAGGTTGAGGTCTAAAAATCCAAGAAGATTCGAATAGATTAGGTTCACTAAGCCGATACAAAAAAACGTGTAAAGTGTAAAAAGGATATTTTTACCAACTGTCCACTTTGCTTTAGAATACCATACAGGGAAAAACATAGTAAATATTAAGCCATTCGATAATAGACTTATTGTAGTAAGCAGACCATAACCAATTAGTACAATAAATTTGCTTTCTGATGTATAATTTGAAAGCCCAAAAGGTTGAAAAAGAATAAGAAAAGCAGAAACAAATGCACCAAAAAACAAGGCAGAAATAATGCTTTTACTTCTCTCATTATTAAATGGATAGAGTTCGTTAAATGTTTTCCAATTCATGAGTAGATAAATGTAATCTAGTAATATTAAAGAATAGTTCTAGCTTTGCTTTTATTTTTATAAAATGATCAAATTCATAAGGGCAATTATTTTTTTCTATTTAATGAGCTGTTTTGGGGTAGCTTTTTCTCAAAATGATACTTTAACTTTTAAACAAGATAGATTTACAACAAGTTTTGGCGGATTTTTTTCTGGTCTAAATAGCAGTGTAATTGTTGGCATAGATCAATTAGGAATTGGTCTAAGTATACAGTTAGAAGAAGCTTTGGGTTTAGAGGCTACATCTTTAGTATTAAGAGGGGATGCTATTTATTCATTTGGGAAAAAAAGAAATAAACGGCTTTCATTAGGGTATATTGGATTATTAAGAGAATCAAGTCGTGAGTTGGGACGTGACATTGAAATTGGCGATCAAATTTTCCCTGCCAAAACGGTTCTTAAAACCAAGTTTAATTTTGAAATATATAAATTAAGCTATAATTGGGGATTTTTTCAAGATGAAAGAATGAGGCTGGGAATTGGGGGAGGACTTTTTATCATGCCGATTGGATTTTCTGTTGGAACTGATAAAAAGCAGTCAGATTTTTTTCAATTTGTAGCACCTCTTCCTGCTTTGGGAGTAACTACTGATTTTTATATTGGACCAAGATGGACATTTAGTCAATCCTTTGATTTATTTTACATTCAATTTGGCTCATTTAAGGGAGCGTTAACAGATGTCAATTTAAAAATAGAGTATAGGGCATTAGATCATTTTGCATTTGGAGCAGGGATCAACACATTTAAACTGAACATTGAAACTAAAGATGAGATTTTCTTAGATTTTGATTTTAAAGGGACAATAGAAACTGGCTATACAGGTGTGCTGTTTTATGCAAAATATGTATTGAAGTATAAAGATTGAGTCCACTCCGAAAAGTCCTAAAATCAAAACAGCTCTTTTTGTGAAAAACAGGACTTTTCAGAGTGAACACAAGATTAAAACATTAATCTAGCTGTATTTTATTTAAAGTACTCCATTCATTTTAATTTTGATTGTTCTTTAGGTTAGCTACGTCACTTTTTAATTGTAACATCATCGTGCTTAATTCATTTAATGATTTACTTGGATCAACTTTTTCTGGCAACTCAAAAGAAATAAAACCCACAGCTCTCCAAATTTCCAGTAATTCACTTCCTTCAATTTCATAAGGCTCATAAGTTGGGTTATCTGAATGCAGCTCTAAAGATTGTTTTTCATCAAATTGGTTCACTACTCGCTTATAGACTATTCCATCGTTCTTGGAAACAACTATATAACATTTTCCGCTTTTAAGCCAATTCCAATTTTCTAGGTACTCTGTTAATATGTAGCTTTCAGAAGCAATTGGTAACATACTATCACCTTTTATTTGAAAAGCCCTATAAGTTCCTTGCGATAGTTGTGAAAATGGTAAATTGAAATTAGGAAGCTGCTCAATAAACTCAGGGTCGGCATATCCATTCAGATAGCCCGCAGTAGCTTTTACAGGCACTAGAGATATTTTTTCTTCCTGTTGTTCGTTAACCACAATAGGCAGAACCCTTAAATCGTTTCACTCAAAATTTTTAACAGATTTTTTCTTAGCCGAACTCAAGTCTTTTTCTAGCAAATCATCCAGCTTTACCTTAAAAAAATGAGATATATTTTGAAGAGTTTCTAAGTTAGGCTCTGCTCGACCTTCCTCATAAGACCCTATTTTAGGTCGATTGGTGCCTATTTTTCGAGCAAATTCCGTCTGATTGTGCCCTTTTTGTTTTCTAAGAAATTTGAGAT
>CAYPJC010000373.1:0-2350 GCA_964410855.1 uncultured Flavobacteriales bacterium
CAAATTTTTCGAAATCCCGAATATAAGCCTGGATTGAATTGGATGACAAAGATCTTTCTAATTTAAGGTAGGATTGAAATCCCTTTTTGTAGTTTTCCAACTTCATCAATACAAATGTATAATTTTGATTCTCAATTATAGCATGAAAAAAATTTGCATCATAAATGGCCCGAATCTGAACCTCTTGGGTAAACGTGAACCTGAAATATATGGTAACTCAAGCATGGATCAATATTTAGTGGAGCTAAAAAGTCAATTCCCGAGCTTTTCAATTGAGCTTTTTCAATCTAATGTTGAGGGAGAAATTATAAACAAACTTCATTCCGTTGGATTTGATATTGAAGGGATTTTACTAAATGCTGGTGGCTACACACATACCTCCGTTGCTATAGCTGATGCCATTTCCTCTATTGAAACTAAAGTTGTTGAGATACACATTTCAAATCCTATGGCAAGAGAATCTGAAAGGCATTTCAACTTAATCTCTAAAAACTGTGTCGGAAGCATATCTGGTTTTGGCATGGAGTCATATACTTTAGGATTACAATATTTTTCAAATAAATAAATTTATTCAACTCATGAAACAACTTTTTTTAAGCCTAATAATTTCAATATTTGTCTTTCAAATTCACGCCCAAGAAGGAAAACAGTTTCCGACGATTGAAGTATATGATCTCAACGAATCAGCCTTAACGATTCCGAACGACACTAAAGGCAAATACACTTTGATTGGGGTCGCATTTTCTGAAGATGCTCAGCGAGATCTTTATTCTTGGAGTCAACCAGTTTTTAGTGAGTTTTTAGATGACAATAATCTCTCAAGCCTTGTTTATGACCCAAATTTAAAATTGATTTTGATGTTTACAGGTGCTAATAGGTTAGGATACAATAATGCAAAAGAACAGATAACGGAAGGCACCGATGAAACTTTGAGAGATTACGTTGTCCTTTATAAAGGAAAGATGGAAGATTATCGGAAAGTCTTAAAAATGAAAGACCGAAAGATCCCTCACTTTTTTGTTTTAGATCAAAATGGAAAGATTATCTATATAACAAGAGGCAGATATAGTCGAAAAGTATTGGAAGAAGTTGGTAATTTAATTGAAGAGTAATGAAAAAAGTCATTAAAAGCGATAAGGCACCTGCTCCCATTGGTCCATATTCTCAAGCTATTCTAGTTGGAAACACATTATATACATCCGGACAAATTGCAATAGACGCAACTACAGGCAAACTTGTTATAGAAAATATAATAGCCGAAACTGAAAAAGTAATGACTAATATGAATGAAGTTTTGCTAGCAGCCGGAATGAACTTCCATGATGTAGTTAAGAGTACTATTTTCCTTTCAAAAATGGACTACTTCGAAGAAGTAAATGGAGTGTATTCTAACTATTTTGATGAAAAAAGCGCCCCAGCAAGAGAAACAGTTCAAGTAGCAGGTTTACCCAAAGGTGTAAATGTTGAAATTTCTATGATAGCAATCAATTCTTAACGCGGAATTTGAATACCATTAACTATCTTTTGTTTTAACATTACCAAATAGCCAAAAACTTGAGAAGTTACTTCGGTTCGTTTCGACTTCGCTCAACGACCGAAGAGGAACATTTTAGTCGCTGAGCTATTTTTAGTCGCTGAGCCATTTTTGGTCGCTGAGCGAAGCCGAAGTGCCCAAAATAGATTTAGAACTTTAATGAACTAACTAAAAACCTGAGTTCGATAGTAAGTCAAAAAAGGAAACATCTAAAAATCTGATCGTCTTTGCGAGCTTTGTACTCAAAGTGCCTGCCCGTCCAAAGCAAAGCGAAGGCGGGAAGCAACCTCACCCTTAAACTGAGATTGCTTCTCGCCTCCGGCGGGCAGGTCCTCCTCCGGCGGACAAGCGTTCATTCCGTTGCACTCCACTCATCGCAATGACACAGTTTATTGATTTTTTGAACAATAATAAAACTCTTAGGTCAAACTAAGGTTGAAAGTAAAATTGAACGTTTTGCTTTAGAACTTATATGATCCCATGAAGTGACCCTCCCTTTTCTCCAAGGCGATCTACCCGTTTTTCAATTTCAGGATCAAGTTCTAAGACAGGAGCATGATGTGGTTTAATTCTGCAATCTATAACTAATGGACCTTTGCAGCCCCAATGTTTATTCTCGGTAAATTCATTTACTCCATAAATATCATGTGATGGATTGCTTCTTGTAAACGTGCACCAAATCAAATTAGAAAATGAGGCAGCTATAAATTCACTATCATCACAAATAATGATAAGCTTTAAACCTTTCAGCTTTTCAATTTGAGAATTTAGTTTGGCATTCAGCTCGTCTATTTTAAGTCTTTCAAGCTCATAAGA
>CAYPJC010000374.1:0-2344 GCA_964410855.1 uncultured Flavobacteriales bacterium
AAACTGAGATTGCTTTCCTCCTCCGGCGGACAAGCGTTCATTTCGTTGCACTCCATTCATCGCAATGAGGTAATTTATTGATTTTTAGAAGAACAAGAACTTATATTTAGTAAAGAATTATTTTCCTAGTAATCCTAGAGTCATTTTCTAATATTATCTCTAGAAAGTATATTCCTTTTTGAAGATCTCTGGTATTAACTTTTGTTCTGTTGCTTTTAATTGTTCCTCTCAGAATAAGATTGCCACTTAATCCAAAAAGAGTGAATTCTCCTACTTTATTTTCAATCGTTTCAATGTAAAAGTATTCTTTACTTGGATTAGGAAAAACACTGATAGAGGAATTCGTCTTTCTCTCAGTATTAATACCAGTAACGAGAATGGAATAGCAAGCTGAGGTATCTATGCAATTAGCATTATTAATTTCTACTGAAAAACTACTGCTGAAATTAGCAGTAAACGAACGAGACGTTGCACCCGTTATTCTAGAGAAACTACTTTGACAATCTAACCATTGATATGTAACAAGAGCTGTATCATTGCTTGATAAGGTGAGGGAAGACACATTTACAGAAGTATCAGGTTTAATAATATCTAGAGTTATTGTCATAATACTATCACATCCTTGAGTGGAGGAAAGTGTATCATTATATACTCCGCTACTAATCCAATCTATTTTTCCGCTAGGCGAAATGTAGTTTTTACAGGCCGTTGCAGTAAAAGAAGTGTCTAAATTAAAAACTGTTAAGTTTATAAGAAGAAGACTATCACAGTTTACGCCTCCGGGGATTGTATCAAAATATGTCCCTGTTGAATCCCACGTATAATTTCCACTAGGAGAAGTAAACGCAGAACAAGCTATTGGGTTGAGGGTATCTCTTGAAGTGGTAATAAATAAATTGATTATTAAAATACTATCACAACCTAATGATGATAGTAAGGTGTCTTTATAAGTGCCATTAGAGGTCCATGTAAAATTACCACTTGGCGAAGTGTATGAATTACAAGCAAGTTCAAATAAGGTATCAAAAGTTGGACTACAATCTATGATTTTATGTATATAAGCATCAATGTTTCCATTTGAAGACAAGCTTGCTATTGTAGTTTGGGGATCAAAATCAATATTATTACCTGAGAATGCTCCGACTGTAAAAATTAATCCATTTCTGTTTGAGTAAACACCATCAATTGAGCCATTTACAGGAGAAGATCTTATTGGAAATGCCCAATCAAATTCTCCATTGTTTTTAAATTTACAGGTAAATCCATTATTTGGACCTGCACTGATAATGTTGTACACAGAAGTATCAGGGTCGCAATCCATTGTATTATTAAAGAATCCACCGAATATAACATTTTCATCTTGATCAACAGTAATCGATGTAGCAGCATCATAAAAAGGAGAACCGATAACTTTTACCCATTTGAAGTTTCCAGATTGATCTAATTTTAAAATAAAGGGATCAAAGCTTCCATTTGATGATCTATTTTCGGTTGCTGAGCTTGGATCAAAGTCTGAAGTTCCTTCAAATAATCCCGTAATGTAAAAATTAGCTGAATCGGTTCTTATAAATGCCGTTGTGAAATCTTTGCCAGATCCACCCCAAGATTTAGCCCAAATTAAAGCGCCATTTGAGTCTAACTTAGTAACAAAACCATCTATTGATCCATTTGAGGTCAAATTTGAAATTCCAGTACCTGGGTCAAAATCTACTGTTCCACTAAAATGACCAACTAGATAAATATCTCCAAAGTCATCTACTTCCACGCTCCTTCCTCTCTCTCTTAAAGTGCTGCTTGATGATCCACCATATGTATTTACCCAAAGAAAGTTTCCTGCTGAATCTAGCTTACAAATGAATCCATCTTCACCGCCTACTGAGGTTTTATTTGTTGTTCCAGTACCAGGGTCAAAATCCACTGTTCCCCTGAAGAACCCAGTTACTACAACTTCTTGATTAGTGGTAGCTTCTATACTTAATCCTCTGTCTTCTCCGGATCCACCAAAAGATTTGGCCCATATTAAATTCCCTGCTGAGTCAAGTTTATTGATATAAACATCTTTATTACCATTTGAACTCAGATTGAAAACTAAACTACCAGGATCAAAATCACAGGTATTCGAAAAGGCACCAGTGGTGTATATGTTACCGATAGCATCAGTTGTAATGTTGACTCCAAAATCTTCGCCAGTTCCACCAATTGTTTTTTTCCACAAAAAAGACCCGCTTTGATTGTAACTGCAAATAGCAATATCCCTTGAGCCATTTGAGCTTGAATTGCTAATTCCTGAACTAGTGTTAAGTTAATTATATTATGACGTATTATTATTGTATCTTTGAAAGAA
>CAYPJC010000375.1:0-2093 GCA_964410855.1 uncultured Flavobacteriales bacterium
CTATTGAAATAATATTATATAAAAACTGATTTAGAATCAGTCATTTATTTTCTAACTCCGAGCTCTTTAATTAGCTCTCTATATTTAAGAATATCTTTATTCTTAAGGTAATCTAGTAATTTTCTTCTTTTCCCCACCAAAGTTACCAAAGCCTTTTCTGTATTAAAGTCTTTTCTGTTCTCTTTTAAGTGCAAAGTTAAATGGTTGATTCTTTCAGTGAAAAGTGCTGCTTGGCCCTCCGTAGAGCCTGTGTCAGTCTTGGATGTTCCGAACTTTTCAAAAATAGCTTGTTTCTTTTCAGTTGTAAGCGTCATGTCTTGTTTTCCTATAAATTTTGAGGATGCAAATGTAAAAAAAATAATTGACACAAAGTGCCCTTATTTGAACATTCTCAATAGTTGTGCAATTTTAGTTTTTAAGTCCTTTCTTTCTACGATAAAGTCTAAGAAACCATGTTCCAATAAAAACTCTGCACGTTGAAATCCTTCAGGCAAGTCTTTTCCTATAGTTTCTTTCACTATTCTTGGTCCTGCAAAACCAATTAAAGCTTTGGGTTCAGAAAAATTCAAGTCTCCCAACATAGCAAAAGAAGCAGTTACGCCTCCAGTTGTTGGATCAGTTAAAAATGAAAAGTAAGGGAGTTTTGCTGCTGCAAGTTGAGTTAACTTAGCTGAAGTTTTAGCCATTTGCATTAAAGAAAAGGCAGCTTCCATCATTCGAGCTCCACCTGATTTGGAAATCATCATAAAGGCCATATCATTCTTGATGCAATAATCAATAGCTCTAGCGATTTTTTCTCCTACAACAGCACCCATGGAGCCACCAATAAATGTAAAATCCATTGCGGCAATCATTAACCTTTGATCTCCTACTGTGCCATGCGCAGTCCTAACAGCATCTTTTAGCTTCGTTTTTTCTTGTGTAGCTTTAATTCGATCCTTGTACTTTTTGGTGTCTTGGAAATCAAGAGGGTCCGAAGAAGTCATATTTTTATTGATCTCAGAATATTTGCCTTCATTAAACAAAATCTTAAAGTAACCCTCTGAACCTATTCGCTCGTGGTGATTGCAATCGTGGCAAACAGATAAGTTTAAGTCATGATCTTCTTGCGGAATTACTGCATTGCAAGAAGGGCATTTATACCACAAACCCTCTGGAGTCTCTTTTTTCTCTTTGGTGGGAGTGGAAATCCCGCCTTTAATTCTTTTAAACCAACCCATAAGTCGTGCTTTTTAAGCTATATTTTTTTAAGCAATTGTAATCTCTTTCTCAAGATATACATTCTGAACTGCATTTAATAAATCTATTCCTTCTTTCATTGGCTTCTGAAACGCCTTTCTGCCGGTTATTAATCCATGACCACCTGCTCTTTTATTAATTACTGCAGTAATCACAGCTTCTGATAAATCAGATGAACCTGAAGATGCTCCACCAGAATTTATTAATCCATTACGTCCCATGTAGCAGTTTGCTACTTGGTATCTGCAAAGATCAATTGGATGGTCAGAACTTAAATCTGAATATACTTTGTCGTGTGTGTTACTAAAATTAATAGCTTTAAATCCTCCATTATTAGTAGGAAGTTTTTGCTTAATAATATCAGCTTGAATAGTCACTCCTAGATGGTTTGCTTGTCCAGTAATATCTGCTGATGTATGATAATCAACACCATCTTTTTTGAAACCACTGTTTCTTAAATAACACCATAGAATGGTCGCCATTCCCAACTCATGAGCTCTTTCGAATGCTTCTGCAATTTCAATTATTTGTCTGTTGCTATCTTCTGAACCAAAATAGATTGTTGCCCCGACAGCTGTTGCTCCTAAATTCCATGCTTCATCAACTGAACCAAAGGAGATTTGAGAGTATGTGTTTGGGTATGTTAGTGATTCATTGTGATTTAATTTTACAATGAATGGAATTCTATGTGCATATTTTCTGGAGCATGAAGCTAAAACGCCAAAGGTTGAGGCAACCGCATTGCAACCTCCTTCTATAGCGAGTTTTACTATATTTTCAGGGTCGAAATAGATTGGGTTGGGAGCAAATGAGGCCCCAGCAGAATGTTCGATACCCTGATCAACAGGTAAAAT
>CAYPJC010000375.1:2136-2343 GCA_964410855.1 uncultured Flavobacteriales bacterium
GAAGACTTTTTAAGACTTGAATGCTTCTATTACTGTCCTTAAAAACCCGGTCTATAAAATCTTCTCCTGGAAGGTGAAGGTGTTCTTTTGAAATGGTTTTACACTCATGATTAAGTAATGAATCTTCGTGGTTTCCTAGTAATTTTGTAATGTTATTTAAAGACATAAAATCATTGTTAAAAAAGTGGGGGCAAAGTTAATGAATTT
>CAYPJC010000376.1:0-2341 GCA_964410855.1 uncultured Flavobacteriales bacterium
ATTGCCTTTTCCTTCGCGTACTTTCTGAACAACAACAGAGCCCTCTCCGCCACAATTAGCAACGATTTGTCTCAAAGGTTCTTCTAAAGCTCTTCTCACGATTGCTATACCTGTAGTTTCGTCTGGGTTTTCACCTTTAAGACCATCTAAAACAGCTATAGAACGTATGAATGCAACACCACCACCAGGAATAATTCCTTCTTCAACTGCAGCTCTTGTAGCATGAAGTGCATCATCCACTCGATCTTTCTTTTCCTTCATTTCTACTTCAGAAGCAGCACCAACATAAAGTACAGCAACACCACCAGCTAATTTAGCAAGTCTCTCTTGAAGCTTTTCTTTATCATAGTCAGAGGTGGTATTTTCAATTTGGGCTTTAATCTGATTAATTCTACCCTTGATATCGTCTTTTTTACCTGAACCGTTTACTATGATAGTGTTATCTTTATCAATAGTTATTTTTTCACACTCTCCTAAATCAGCTAAATCAGCATTTTCTAATTTATAACCTCTTTCTTCTGAAATTACAGTTCCACCTGTCAAAATAGCAAGATCTTCTAGCATATCTTTTCTTCTATCTCCAAATCCAGGAGCCTTTACAGCTGCAATTTTTAGTGAACCTCTAATTTTGTTAACCACAAGTGTAGCCAGTGCTTCACCTTCAATATCTTCTGCAATAATCAATAATGGCCTACTAGACTGTGCAGTTTTTTCTAAAACCGGCAACAAGTCTTTCATTGCGCTAATTTTCTTATCGAAAATTAAAATGTAAGGATTTTCTAACTCGGTTTCCATCTTTTCTGTATCCGTAACAAAGTATGGAGATAAGTAACCTCTGTCAAACTGCATTCCTTCAACAACTTCAACAGTTGTTTCAGTTCCTTTCGCCTCTTCAACAGTAATTACGCCTTCTTTCTTTACCTTGCCCATTGCTTTTGCAATCAATGCCCCGATAGAACTATCGTTGTTTGCAGAAATAGTAGCAACTTGCTCTATTTTTTTTGAGTCTTCTCCAACTGATTGAGAAATTTTATGCAATTCAGCAACAATGTCCTTCACTGCTTTATCAATTCCTCTTTTTAAATCCATTGGATTTGCACCAGCTGCAACATTTTTTAATCCTTGTGTTACAATTGCTTGAGCTAGAATAGTCGCTGTAGTTGTTCCATCTCCAGCATCGTCTGCCGTTTTTGATGCTACTTCTTTCAACATTTGAGCACCCATATTCTCAACAGTATCTTTTAGCTCAATTTCTTTTGCAACGGTTACACCATCTTTTGTAATGGTTGGAGCACCAAATTTTTTGTCGATTACTACATTTCTACCTTTTGGTCCTAAAGTTACTTTTACCGCATTTGCAAGTTTGTCTACACCAGCTTTTAGTGCATTTCTTGCTTCAATATCAAAAGTTATTTCTTTTGCCATTTTTCTAATTTTTTGTGTTTGTTGTTTGATTAAACAATTGCGAATAAATCAGATTCTCTCATTATCAAGTAATCTGTTCCTTCGATATTTACTTCTGTTCCAGCATATTTGCCATATAAAACATTGTCTCCCGCTTTCACAGTCATTGGTTCATCTGGTTTTCCATTTCCTACAGCAATTATCTTACCTCTTTGAGGTTTCTCTTTAGCAGTGTCTGGAATTATAATTCCACCCGCAGTTTTCTCTTCTGCAGCAGCCGGCTCAACAAGAACACGATCTGCAATTGGTTTTACATTTACTGACATATAATATAAATTTAATGTTGTTTTGAATTGAAATTTCCTTTAGTCACATAATGTGCCAACTCGCTTAATCAGCCATTTACTGCAAAAACTATAACCTTTAATTCTAAAAAACTAAAAAATGTCAGGAATAATGACAGGATGGCATTTTTTGAGATATTGACCAATTATATAGATAAGTACAAGGCAGATAAAAGTAATTAGTGCACATCCTTTGCTTTAAAGGTAATCACATACCTAAACCCTATGGTGCTATGCGCACTGTCAGGGCTTATAAAAGTTTTAGAGTTGATTCCTGAGATATTTTTACCATTTAAATTCGAAAATCTTTCGTCGTACCAGTTTCCACCCCTTACCAATTTGCCATCCTTTTCATTTTTTTTATCGTAATACTTTTCTATATCAGCCAAAATTCTAATGCTTTCGTTATGACTTGTGGCGAGTTGTTTTTGTCTTAAATCAAAAATTGGTTTCCATTGATTTTTATAATCATTATTCATCCATTCCGAAACGTTGGCTCCCATATAACATATGCCTAAAGCATCTCTATTTAATGCTATTAAAGGATGTTGCCTATCTTTTTTATTTAATTCATTAATATTTACTACTGCAGT